>JBCDBC010000689.1:0-3916 GCA_039184535.1 Bacteroidota bacterium
CAGAATGCTCTTTGTAAGAGAGAGTAGTGCCATAAGGGACTTGTCGAAGTGCGTTCCATACTTCTGTCTGAAAAGGCGTTCCAGGGGAATGAATGGGCACGGTGAAGGCGGTCAGCTCTTTATTAAAGTAGGCATCCAGTTCTTTCTGTAATAGCTCAAAGTGAGGGTGAGGAGCAGTAACATAGCTGGCCTTGAAGACCTTAGCCATATGAGCCAGCTCTGCTTCTAACTCCTTCCTTTCCATGAATTCCAGCAAACAAACTCCTTCATCCGTAGCGCAAGCCATCATAGGGCCCAGTGGAGTAAGTACCCTCGTTACATAGATAAGATTTCCATCCTTGCTGTTTTTGGGAGAAAAGCCAGTAGCTTTTTTAAAGGCCTCATGAAAGCCACTAAGAGATTCATAGCCGCTATCATAGGCAGCGTGTATGACCTTATTCTCCCCATGTTTTACGGTCCCAAAGGCATAGCTGATCCTGATGGAACGCTGATAAGCCTGGAAAGTCATGCCGTGATGTTTTAGAAACCACCTTCTGACTCTGTTAGGATGCAAACCCCTTTCTACTAGGTCCTCATCCTTAATCCTAAGCTGAGGGTTTTTCTCAACCTCCTTTAACAGACTTCCCATCCAGTCTGGAGTGATACCTTGTAACTTTAAAGGACTACATACCTTACAAGGGCGGTACCCCAGACCCAGTGCATCTTTAGCTGAAGGTACAAACTCTACATTCTTACGCTTGGGCTTTCTGGCTGTACAGGTGGGCCTGCAGAAAATCCCGGTAGTCTTCACACATGCGAAAAAGAGCCCCTCAAAAGAAACATCCTTTGCCAGCAGGGCCTCATACATTCTGTCATCAGTTAAGCTACTCACACACATGATTCTCTCATTTTCCCCAAAGAAAGACCATACACCTACTACCTTCAACCGATAACTTATCACCCATTTTTAGGAAGCGTATTGTCGGATGAAGTTAATCATCAGCATTCTGGATAAGCTATGTTCTTCAAAGGAGATTTCTTCCCAAAGTTCATTATGGTTATGCTGAAAGACATGATAAATAGCGTAATCCTGATAGTCAACTTCCTGTAAGGCTTTTTCAAATACTTCTGTGTATCTGTATAGACTTCTATCTGAAATGAGTAGCATAGGAACAGATAAATGCTTGAGGTAAGTTACGGGTGAAGCAGCTTTAAAGTCTTTCTCCGTTTCTCCAAAGACGTCCTTCACATGTGTCTCTGCCATATCCCTATTTCTTTTTGTTTTGGCATTCACAAAGGCAGAATGATAGTCCAATATGTCATAGGTGCCTCCTACTGGGATGATGCCTTTAATGGCAGACTCATCTAGTCCTTCGGCTTTCAAGTATTGATGATCTGTAGCCAGAAGTGCCGCTAGATGGGCTCCAGAAGAATATCCTCCCACAAAGATATTCTCAGTGTCATACCCATAGGTATCTGCCTCATCAATTAACCACTTAACAGCAGCGGCTACATCCTGTATATGGGTGGGATGCTTGACACCATGTGTCCGGGTCTTAATGGCAAATGCACCTTTGCTCAGTCTATGCCCAACAGAAGCTACTGCAATTCCTGCCTTCCCCATCATCCTGGCGAAGTCCATTTCCTGATGACGATTTACAAAGGACCAGGCACCCGCCCCTATCCAAACCAAAAGTGGTGGATTCTCTGCTTCCGAAGGAATGATTAGGTTGAGTCTCTGAAGGCTGTCTACCTCTATTTTTTCCTCTGGGAGATAGGCTAGGTTCGAATATTCCTTGTATTCTTTTTGAGCGATACAGGCCCAATGGCTAAGCATGAAAAGGCTCAACAGTATGTGATTTCGTAGGATAGGTTTCATAATATTTATTGGTCATTTAGGATTGTCTTTCTAAAAAACTCTTCTGCCTCAGACGGACCCTGAGGATCTCGAAGGGTCATATTACCCATGTAGCTATGTCGTTTCGAGAGCCTCAACTACCATAGAGGGGAAAGTTTTATCTTATTATTGGTCATTTAGGATTCCTTTGGCGAGTAATTCGTCAAGGACAGAAAAGGGTAGAGGCCCTACATCCATAAGGGCTTTATGATATTCGTATAGATTTTCATATTTCTGGCTAAGTGTTAGCAGTTTATCAGCTCCATACTTATAGGTAATTACCTGAGCAGGCCACCTCTTCATTCTGGCTATTTCCCTTTCTCCTATCTCATCAATCCCTTGAATATGTTCCTTCCAGGTGTCAAGGGCCTTTTCATCTGACCAGCCATAGTAATTTAGCCCCACATCCAGCATAACTCTCACAGATCTTATGAGATCCCACTCCCACTTTCCGTACTCCTCATACACATCTCTGTAAGCTTGTATAGGGATAGCAATTTCTTCTATATAGGCAGCCCAGCCTTCTGCATAACAGGGAATCCAGAACAGGTTTTGAAGATCCGTCTGGCCCAGAGAGGCTCTGAGGGAACGTTCATAGTGGTGGCCAGGTAAGGCCTCATGCATATACAGCCAACCAAGCTGTCGTTTGTTATAAGGCTTATCAAAGTAGTTAAAGAAGAAGGTATCATTTCGGTAGAAGCCGGGCACTTTAGCCAGATTGGGATCAGTCCCTTCTTGTATGTTGACAGGAGGGACCTTGGCCAGATAGGGGAAGTTTTCTTCCAGGATAGGAGAGGTTTCTTTGTGAAACTGCTGAAAGGCTGATTTAGCTTCTTTAGCGGAATGAAAAAAGAATGACTCATCTGCCAGGTGGGTCTGGAAGCTAAGGCTATCCATTCCACTTGCTAGCTGAATGTCCTTCATCGCTTTTTTTGCCCTTGCTACTTGCTCCTGCCCAAATACATACAAGCTGTCTGGGTCTACCTGGATATCTACCCATCTTTTCAGAAAGTAGGCATACCAGTCTTTTCCATTGGGAAGAGCGGCTAAGCTTTTTTGAGAAATAGTCTCTGGAGGATTTTGAGCCCATGCTTGTTCGAGTCTCAGCCTTTCCTGATGGAGAGAAATGTGATATCTCAATAAGTGGTATTCAAGAAGTTGAACAGTAGAGAAGGTAGTAGGATCAAAAGTCTCTATCTCTTTTTCCATCCTCTGGAAGAATCTTTCTTCCTTCTTTAGATCTTCAGGAGAGGCGATTTGGTCCAGGTTGATGACGAATGATAGACTGAGGCCACTTATCCCCAGGGAAGAATATTCTGAGGCAAAGATTTCTGTATAGCCCTTCCAGTTCTCAGGGGTATTTGATTGCCCTTGTAAACCAGAGAAAAGAAATAGCCATAATGTTCCTATCAAACAGTACCTATACATCTTCATTGAGCTTTATCAGCTCAATAAACAAAGGGGGGATCACAAAAAATTGCAAAATGTTGCGTTTTTAGGAAGACGCTATACGAAACGCTCTGGGAGACATTTGGTAGAATTTCCGGAACTGGTTGGAGAAAGCCGCAGCGTCATGGTACCCCAGTTCCAGCGCTATGGAAGTAATGGAACGAGGCTCCAATAAAAGCTTTTGGGCTTCCTCCATACGTAAGCGAATTTGGGCCTCCTGAGGAGTGTATCCCATACACTCCTTAAATAGCCTTAGTAGATGAAACTTGGAAAGCCCTACCTGCTGTGCTAGTACATCAAGCCTGATTTTCTCCCGAAAGTGTTCCCTGATGAAAGCATCAGCCTTTACAAGAATTACTGCCAGCCTTCTCTGAGTATCAATGTTTTTGGAATGGCAGCTAAGGACAGCTTCCATTCCTATCACCTGAGTGATAAAGGATTCTAGGCTGGAAGAAAGTTTCCCCAGGCTAAATGGGACTTGGTCCTCCTTTATTTGAAAAGGCTTTTCTCTTGAATTACCCCAGATAGGGTAGGGAAGATCAAATAATAATTGGGACCTGTAGATTTCGTCTTCACTCGATTTTAGTCCAA
>JBCDBC010000690.1:0-3911 GCA_039184535.1 Bacteroidota bacterium
ATGAAAAGAGTAAAAATAAGGATTAAGTGCTTATAATGGTTTCTTCCTTACTCTCTAGCTCAGCGGATAGCTGAATACACTCTCTGGCTACCTTTTCTCCCTGCTTGAGTGCATTGGGGACGGAGATTCCTCCCATCCAGTTTCCGCCTGCATGAAAGCCTTCTGAGGCAAGCTGGCTAGCTATTTCTTGTGCCTCTATTATATGTTTATCATACTGTGGAATAGATAGAGGCCAACGGGTAACATATTTAAATACGGCTTTCTCTGCTCCCAACAGCTTCTTATGAGAAGCTAAAACAGCTTTCTCTATAATATCCAGGTCCCACTCTCCCTTTTCTGGTTGGATGCTGCCCCCTACAAAACTACAGAGTAGAATCTCATCTTCTGGGCATCTGTTAGGGAAAACTGTACTGCTAAAGATAGTTCCCAGAATGTCTGAACCTTCTTTAGGGGGATGAAGTGCACCAAAACCGTCCAACTTGTGGGAAACATTCTTTCTCTTAAAAGCCATATGAACCAGACTTACCGGTGGATAATTGACCTGAGCAAGATTACGTGAGAATCCTGCGTGATAGTCTGTTACTAAATCAGATAGTACATGTGCTGGCACAGTACTGATGACTTGGCTTACTTCAAATGGACCTTTGGCTGTATCTATCCTGAATCCATCCTGAACTTTACGGATAGAACTGACAGGATTTTCAAGCTGTATATGGTCTTCTATAGACTCTGCTAATTTTTTACAAAGAAAGGCACTTCCTTCTTCAAAGCTGAAAATCCCTTTATGCTCCTGTCCTTTCCTACTTTTTACGGCTCCCTTGATAATGGAGCCATATTCCTGCTCCCATTTTAGTACATCAGGGAAAGCAGCTTTCATCAGAAGCTCTGCCGGATTACCAGCGTATATGCCCGAAACAAATGGGTATACTGCATAATCTGTCCACTCATCTCCCAGACGTCTTCTGAAGAAGGCATCTACCGTCTCTTCTCCCAGTTCCGTAGGTTTTACGAAGCTCTCAAAAAGAAGCTTGCTTTTAGCGTTGAAAGAGAATGTGCTATTACTTAGCAGGCTTAATGGTCCAGAAGGTAGCGCTTTATACTTCCCATTTTTGAGAATGTATCTATTTTTGGCTGCTTCTGAGGCGTATAGAATTTCTGAGGTAAGGTTCAGCTCCTCCAGAAGTGCATAGAGTTCGTCAGTCATTCTCAAAGAGTTAGGCCCTTTATCTAACAAATAAGGTCCATGATGCTCTGAGAGCATATTCCCTCCTATCTTCTCTGAGGCTTCAAAAAGGTGGAAAGGTAATCCAGCTTTTTTTAGACGGTAAGCGGCTACAAGTCCGGTAATTCCAGCTCCTAAAACTGCTATCATATAGGTTTGTGATGGGTTTATCAAACTTTCTCACAATAATCCTTCGTGAGAATGAATCTTTCTATATGTCCGTAACAAATAATATACCCACTCTTGCTATGTGGATAAAAATACTTAATGAAAATGTGATTTGTTTGAATTATCTCTAAAAAATGGAGGCTATTTCTTAAATCTCTTTCTTAGTCTGAATAGTAAAAACAGAAGAACCAAACCTCCACCAGTTAAGTAGCCAATGTATTTCCAAAATGGGTGCTTTAGAACAGGCTCCATATTTCCAATAGGAGTGAAGGCTGCCCAATAAAATGGGTGTCCATTAATACCTTTATAAGTATCCAGAAACTCTATACGGGCAGCTTGTAAGGCGTGGTCTTTACTTTCTCCATAATAGAGAGAAGCATAGTAGTTTTGCATGATCTGAGAAGTGGAGAAGTGATTTACCTTCCATAAAGAGGCTAACAGGCTTCTACACCCAGCATAGGCAAATCCTCTGGCCATGCTGATGATAACTTCTCCCTGCTGCAGCTTTCCGCCAGCCGTCTCGCAAGCTGCCAGAACCACCATGTCAGCATTTAGGCGCATGGCATATAGATCTGCCAGGCTTAGCTTATGATCGTGCTCATTGTCAGACATGACTATGTGAGAATCCATAGGTACTTCATCATTCATCTCTGCATGGGTGCTGAAGTGGAGGATCTTGTATAAACGATTTCCAAGTATATTTAAGAAGGAAGACTTGCTGGCTTCCTGGAAAAGTAGATTTCTACCAGAATCCAGTCTTTTAGAAATATAGTTTACTTCCTCCTCACTAAACTGTAGGTAGGCGTACTGCTCACTTTCCTTAAAGACAGGAGCTATAGCCAGGTACTGTTCTGAAGGTCGCTGGTATTCCGGTGCTTTGAGCATTTTCTTCCAAAGGCTTCCTGAGTAAGCGTAGCTGATCTGATACTCTCTCATGAGGTATGGGAAGAAAGAGTAGTTGAAGTTATCATCCGGATTCCCAGTGAGAAGCGCATCAAAGGGGACATAGCCTAATATCCCATCAGGAATGACGACCATACGTTTTGGTAAGGGGAGTTTTCCACCTTCAAAAGGAGCTATAAGACCGTTATAGAGTTTTTGTGCATTCTGTATGTATTGGAGATCCAGCTGAGGATCTCTTCCTGCCGCCATGATCCCATCTCTGAACGCTAACACCGCTTCTTCCAGAGGTACATCCAGATCCAGTCTTTTTAGTTCTATATCATTCTCCGTGATCAGGAAGCCGTAAGTATGCTCTTTCCCCACGAAGTATTGGATAATACCCTGATCTATCCCATTTAGTTCGCGTTGAAGATCTTGTATGGTAGAAATGGTTAGGGTTCTGCTGAGCTGATCATAAATGGGAGAGCTACCTTTGAGCTGCTGAGTAAGTGCATTATACTCCTCCTGTGTATCAAAAACGATTCTTCTGTACAGGCTCAGCTCTGGATCATTGGCTATTTCTTTTTCCTTAAGCGTTTTTCTGGCGACTATCAGATTAGTCCTCAGTCTATTCTCCTCAAATCGTAGGTTGTCAGGGATTTGAGCTTCTGCTATAGCCTCTAGTTGGTTGATGTTTTCTAGTAGAAGTAAGGCATGATTCCTTTCTGAGAATAGAAAGGCTTTTTCTATATAGACTTTGTCCTGAGTACTTTCATACAATTCCAATGCAATCTCGATAGCCTCTTCAGCTCTTTCATGGCTTTCTGATATGAGAAACATCTTGGAAGACTCATAATCCAGGCTGGTTCTGAGAGAGTCCTCAACTGCATTACTCAGCTGGGCATAATAAAGCGCCCTCTTTAAATTCTCTAAATCTTTCTCTTCTTCATATAAGCCTCTTTCAGCTTTGATTAGATAAGAAAATGCTTCCAGGAAGAAGGGGTCAGCATATAACTGATCGTTGTAGAGGGTCCCTTCAGGAATGAGGGTTTCTATGGCTCTAAGAAGTAGAGGGATGCTCTTCTGATATTCGTTATTGTCAATGAGGCCTTTTGCTTGGGATCCAATAATATCGGCTCGGAATTTGTACCATTCTTCGTCTGAAATGCTAAGGGCATTGTTGAAGGAGCTTTCAGCAGCATCTGTTTTGTTTTGTTTAGAATATATTTCGCCTTTTAACCTGTAGTTGTAAGCCTTCCATTGATCGTTAGCATTCTCGCCTAAGGATGTCAAAACGGAGGCACTTAGGTCTGCATAAAATGTTGCAGAGTCTAATAGTTCTTTTTCCAGAAAGCTGTAAGTAGTATTATTAAGAAGAAGTGCGAAATCATTTAGATTACTACCTTCTTGAGAATACTTAAATCCGTTTTTATATAGTTGGATTGCCTTATCATATTTGCCTTGGAAGGCATGTAGGTTACCAATGTCATTATAAATTCTGGCTTTTGCAGTAGGATTCCCAGAGACTTCTGGTTTATTCAAATAGAGGTCGTAGTAGAACTGTGCTTTTTCAAAATTTTTTATACTCTTATTGGCATTACCTAATAGTTTATAGGTTCTGTTTAGGTTCCGCTCAGCG
>JBCDBC010000691.1:0-3907 GCA_039184535.1 Bacteroidota bacterium
TCTGATTGTACTGGGTGGATGTGCCGGAATTGAAGAGGCAGCCAGAAACGCAGGACATGACATAACAGTTCCATTTACAGCTGGACGTGCAGACGCTACCATGGAAGACACAGATGCAGACTCATTTACTGTACTAGAGCCGGGATCTGATGGATTCAGAAACTATAAAAATGGTAAGCATACTGCCACATCTGAAGAGCTACTAGTAGATAAATCTCAACTCCTACGCCTGACTGTTCCAGAAATGACTGTACTGGTTGGAGGTATGCGCGTACTGGATACTAACTTTGACGGGTCCAAAAAAGGCGTATTCACTGATCGTCCCGGTGTCCTTACTAACGACTTCTTTGTAAATCTGCTGGACTTACGTACCAAGTGGTCAGAAACAGATTCTTCTGAAGAAGCCTTCGAAGGGAGGGATCGCGCTACAGGAATGGTAAAGTGGACAGGAACCAGAGTAGACCTTATCTTCGGATCTAATACTGAGCTTCGTGCTATCGCTGAGGTATATGGATGCGGAGATTCAGAGAAGAAATTTGTAAAAGACTTTGTTAACGCCTGGGACAAAGTAATGAACCTGGACAGATTTGACCTGACATAAGTCATTGACGGTTGAACACTTTGGATATTAGGGAAAGGGAGCCTGGAAAGGGCTCCCTTTATTTTTCAGATAATTCTATCCTTCATTAGGTAAATACTTCTCGGGTAAAGGGTTATCGTCTTTTTCTCCCAGCCAATAGATCTGGACAATCCACCATCTTTTTCCATCATGCATGAGTTGGATACTGTTGATACCCCTGACGAAGGGTTCTTTGTCAGCAGCGGAACGGTAGGATTCATAAGTAGAGAACATATGACAAAGGCTTCCGTATTGCTCCGTCACCCGATGAATCTCTTTCTCATAGAATCCATCCTTCTCTAGCCTTTTCCCAAAATTTTCAACATATGTCTGAGGCTCCATCACTCTATATCCCGTTACGCCTTCCGCATTTTTACTGGAGGGAATTAATCTGGCTTCCGGGATGAATAGGTTAGTGAATCTATTCCAGTCTCGGGCCTCATTCTGTTCTCCGGAAATAGACCCATAAAGCGCCTCAATGATGCTATCAAGGTCTTTTACATCTTCACTATAATCCTGAGCAGGTAAGACTAAGGTTACCAGCATAAAGGCGGCTAACATGCAACATACTTTTCTCATAGTCAGTTTAGGGTTTGTGTTCTGACTAAGAAGATACTATTTTTTTCCATGCCCAAGATATATGCAATCCCAGGACTAAGTACTGATCACAGAATCTTTGATAAGCTTAACATAGGAGACATGGAAGTCTTACCTTGGTTAGTTCCTGATAAGGGAGAAACTATTTCTTCTTATGCCCAAAGATTAGGCACTCATATACCTGAGGATGAAGAGATCATCCTACTGGGCTTTTCTCTGGGAGGAATTCTTTCTCAGGAACTGGCCGTATTTAAGCAGGTTAAGCAGTTGATTCTCCTTTCTACTATTTGTCATAAAGAGGAGAAACCAGGCTGGTTCTCCATTTTACGAGGGATTCCTGTTTACAAATGGGTGGGAGGGCGTTCCTTAAGAAGCAATACCTTTCCACGTATAGCGCCCTTCTTAGGAATTCATGATAAGACCTTCTGCTATTTAATGCAGGACATGATCAATGATTTTGATCCTAATCTAAGAACCTGGGCCGTGGAGCAGGTTCTATACTGGGAAGGTGTAGTCAATTTACCTCCTATTTATCGCCTTCATGGAAGCAGGGACCAAATTTTTCCAGCTAATAAGGTAAAAAGAGGAGAAAAGATAGCTGAGGGTGACCATTTCATGCTATATTTGAAAGCAGAAATAATAAGTCATCACATCCAACGAGCCCTCACAAGTAGCAGCATATAATCAGGAATAATTTTATGGGCTTTTTCAGAGATTATTCTCATCTCATTTCAGACAATCCCGCTCGCAAACATTACGGTATCGCTATTACAGACCTTGATTTTGATGGGCAACCAGAAGCCTTTATTACTGGCTTCGCTTTCCCTAATCAAGTTCTCAAGTGGAATGGGCATGCTTTTATAGACATAGCTCCCCCCTTACTTGCTGATCCGCACTCTGCATCCATAGGCGTGGCAGCCGCAGACATAGACCAGGATGGGAAGGAAGAGATTTATGTCCTCAACACAGATACCTATGCGGGGGAGAAACGATTCAGCGATAAGCTCTTTACTTATGGCCAAGAGTGGGTAGATCTATTTTCTTTGGAGAAAAACCAGGAAGCCATTAATCCCTCCGCGGGAAGATCTGTCATAGCTGTAGACAGAATAGGCAAAGGCAGATACGGCTTTTATCTGGCTAACTATGGGGGTGCTATCCGCTTTTATGAGCAGGATCATGAGAATAGACTGATGGACATTGCCTCCCTCATAGGGCTAAACTATCAGACGGGAGGGAGATCTGCTGTTTCTCTGCCTATCCTTTCTTCCCAAATGGATATTTACGCCGGGAATGAATGGGGCCCCAATTATTTCTTCCATAACCAGGGAGATGGTACCTATCTAGAAGTGGCAGCTGAATTAGGCCTTAGTGATGAGAAGCAGCATGCCCGTGGGATCTATGCCCTGGATGCAAATGATGATGGTAAAATGGACCTGGTGTGCAGTAACTGGGAAGGCTATCATAAGATGTTTATCCAGGAAGATAATGCCTCCTTTCAGGATAGGGCTATAGCTTCTATGGCTTCACCTTCAAAGGTGAGAACTGTCATAGCAGCGGACTTTGACAATGATGGCTATGAGGAAATCTTCTTTAATAACATTGGAGAACCTAACAGGCTCTTCAAGTATATGGAGGGAAGTTGGGTGAAGGTAGATATAGGCCAGGCACTGGAACCTTTCGGGCATGGTACAGGAGCTGCCGTTGCAGACCTGGATGGAGATGGCATACTGGAGTTATTGATTTCTCATGGAGAATCCAGCTTCCAACCCCTAAGTTTATTCAAGGCTGAAGCTCCTGCTAACAAATACCTGCGTATCCAACCTCTGACGCCTGCAGGAGCCCCTGCCAGAGGAGCTTTGATCAAGCTTTACCAGCCAGGAAGAACCCAAATCAGAACCATAGATGCTGGAAGCGGATACCTATGCCAAATGGAGCCTGTAGCCCACTTTGGCCTGGGAAATAGTACAGAAATAGAACGCATAGAGATTTTCTGGCCTGACGGCAAAAAGGTAGACTGGCAAACAGATCAGTTGAACACCCTACATAAGGTGGCATATCCGAGGTAGGTTAGAGAATACCCACTAATGGACCGGCTGCTTCAGCTGCCGTACGCTTCATAGAGCGGATAAATCCGCCCCTACAGAGAAAAAATCAATACTAATTTGAAGATCTCTTATTCCCCCTTAATGCCCATAATCCCAAAATAGGGCCTATAGCCAGGAGTAAATAGATACTTCTTGAATCAGTCAAGGTCCTAACGATACTAATCAGTTGAATGCTCACAATGGTAATCACATAGCCAATGCTATTGACAATAGTCAGAGCTGTACCCTTAATTTCCGGAGAGACACATTCTGCCACCAAAGTGGAGAATAAGGGAGAATCTGCAATTACCACCATCCCCCAAAAAAGCAGGAAGGCTATAAACAATTCCTTTGAAGGCACAATGAAAGCCAGAGGAGAGAGAAGACAACAAACACAGGATAACAGCAAAGCCAGACAAGCTATCTGCTCAGTTCCTTTCTCCTGTGCTAGATAGCCCCCTATCACACAGGCAAGTCCTCCTAACCCTATGATGAGAAAAGACCACAGGGGAATATTTACTCCTTCAATAGCGTGGACCTCTACATAGGTAAGCAGCATAATGGGAACAAAAGCCCAGAAGGTGTACAGCTCCCACATATGCCCAAA
>JBCDBC010000692.1:0-3900 GCA_039184535.1 Bacteroidota bacterium
GTACCTGGCAGCTATAAAGGCATGCACTGTAGCTACCATGACCATGAATACAAAATTGCGGGTAAGGAGGTAGACGATATCGGTAGCTTTAGCGCCAAGTACCCTTCTGAGGCCGATCTCTTTGGTACGCTGCTCCACGGTGAAGCTGGCCAGTCCAAATAATCCCAGACAGGCAATGACAATCATCATAATGCTGAAGAGGGTGAAGATTCTGGCGCGAATCTGGTCTTCCTCATATAACTCCATGAAACTCTCATCCAGGAAGTCATACTCAAATGGCTTATTCGGATATACCTCATTCCACTCATTTTGGGCAAAGGAGATCACTTCTCCTAGCTCGCTGGCTTTTTCTATTTTAAAACGTAGGTGGATTTGGCTATTTATTTCATTTGGGAAAAAGGCAATGCCGGATATCTGCTCGTAAAGAGATTTTTGGTGAAAGTCCCTAACTACCCCTATCACTCTTCTGGTCATAGGATTTTCTGGATCTGTTCTACTAAACTTCTTTCCTATTGGCTCTGTCCAACCCATACGCTCTACCATGGCTTCATTTACGATGACGGCCTGCGTAGAATCGGTACTGTATGATAGATCGAAGTTTCTTCCTTTCACAAATTCAATCCCCATAGAAGGGAAGTAGTCAAAATCTACGGCATACATGTCTATTCCATATTCATCCATGACGCCTTGACTGTCTTCTACACTCATGAGATTTTTGCCGTAGCCGCCACCGGGAGTGGAACTGGCAGATGAGACAGACTCTATTCGCGTATCTCTAACCAACTTATCTCTGAGCACAGGAAATTTCTCCTGGTCCGCTTCTCCGGGAATTTCGAAATGCATGATCTGATCCTTGTCAAATCCAAGATGTTTGTCTCTTAGGTAGCTCATTTGGTCATAAATGATGCCCGTACCTATGATCATGAAAATGGTGATGGCAAACTGCAGAGTAACTAAGGAAATTCGTAGTTTGGGATTTCCCGCTCCTTTAGAAAGACTTCCCTTTAACACCTTCACAGGTCTAAATCCTGATAAATAAAGGGCGGGATAGCTACCTCCAAGTATACCAGTAACCAGAATGATGCCCAGAGCACCTAGAATGACTTGTGGCGTCCAGAGAAGATCTCTTGATAGCGTTACCCCAAAGCTGGCATTGAAGACGGGAAGCAGTAAAAGAACCAGTATGTAGGAGAGGGTAAGGGCTACAAGCGTAAACAGAATAGATTCTGTCAGAAACTGCAGGACTAGCTGCCATCTTTCAGATCCCAATACCTTTCTAACGCCCACTTCCATGGCACGCTTAGTCGCCTGTGAGGTACTGAGGTTCATATAGTTGATGCAGGCTATGAGCATCATGAAAAGGGCTATAGCCCCAAAAATATAGAGGAAAGCGATATTTCCTACTGGCTCTGGTTCCCCTTGGAAGGTAGAATATAAATGGATGTCCTGAACATTAAGTGCTTCATACTTTACCGTAATTTCATACTCTTCAAAAATAGGGGCTACATGCTGATCGATGATGGTTTGGAGCTTTTCTTCAAAGGATTTCGCATCCGCATCTTCTTTGAGGAGTACATATGTGTATAACCAAAAACTTCCCCACGATCTAGGGCCAGGATTTCGCAGTGCCTCCAAAGTAGTAGGAGCAAAAATGACCTCAGGAATTAGGTGAGAATGAGTGGGCCAATCTTTATACACACCTGTAACTTTGTACTCATTTCCAGAAGGAGCTATCAGGCCTTTCCCAACCGGATCCTCATTTCCAAAGATGATTTTGGCAGATGATTCACAAAGCATCATAGAATTAGGCTCATCGAATCCATCTTTCTCTCCATAAACCATCTCAAAGGTGAATACATCAAAAACCGTAGAATCCACAATGAAGCCTTTCTCTATGATGAAAAACTCATCTCCTTTCTCAAGTCGTACATCAGAGTTACCTATAAAGCGGACATATTCCTCTACCTCAGGGAAGTCTTTCTTAAGCTGAGGACCTAAGGGCGGCTGGGTGGAAGACCAGCGGAAGTTGTCATCTGGTTCTGTGATATCAGATCCTATACGGTAAATTCTATCTCCCTTTACATGATGTTTGTCAAAGCGTGTTTCTTCCGTGACATAAAGAAGGATGAATAGGGTACAAGCTATCCCTAAGGTAAGTCCCAGTATGTTCAGGACAGCATAGCCGGGTTGACGGGTGATGTTCCGTAAAGAGATGGTAAAAAAGTTTTTAATCATGTTGGATGGTCTTTGGTGGATTCAGGCAAATTGAATTAGAGGATTCTCTCTCCAAACTCAAAACTTTATCGACCAAGTGGGTGATTCTTTATCCGAGTGGCCTCGAAATGGCTATTCAGACCCCTAACCGTTAGATACTCAGCTTTTCTGACGGGAATACATTTCTGTGGAGGTGGTTGGGCACCTATGGCGCCCTTCTTGATGGTGCCCTGGTGGCTAGTTAGTTAGTGAGGTTTGGCTCCTATGGAGCCGAAATGCTAAATCGAAAGATTTCGATTTACTGATGGTAAAAACCATTTTCTTATTATTCTGATTGAATACACCTCTTTCAAACTTCTCTCATTCCCTCAGTCAAAATTCACTCATTCATCCATTCAACAGTCCCTCATTCCCACATTCAAAATTCCCGCCTCTCCTCACACTTTTCTAATCAAATACACTCCAACCAGAATGAGTAGCAGACTCACGAAATGGAAAATGCCAAGGTATTCCCCGTCAACAAAGCCCCATATCATGGCTACTATGGGCATAAGGTAGGCGACTGCAGAGCCAAACACAGCACCGGTTTCCTGGATCAATTTATAGAAAATGGTAAGGGCGAGCATAGTACTCACAAAAGATAAAATGGTCAGATAACCAAAGGCCAGGAGACCCTCCTCTGTTTGGACTATAGCAGGAATTTCACTGAAAAGAATGTAGACTATAAGAGGAATGGTACAGAGAAAAAAGGAAACGGCTGTCAGCTTAATACTATTCTCATGCTGAAAATGCTTCTTCACATAATTCATATTGAAGGCATAGGAAATGGTAGCCAGAACGATAAAGCCGGCATACCACATATTGGAGTCTGTTTGCTTTTCTTCTCCTAACAGGATGAGGAGGAGTACACCTATGAATCCAATGGTGATTCCCAGAATCTGGGATCTGGTGACAATTATCTGGAAGAAGAAAAAACCTATCAGCATGGTGAAAATAGGAGCTACGGAATTGACTATGCCTGTCACACTACTGGAAACCTGCGTCTGAGCCAGGGCAAAGAAGAATACCGGGATCAGGTTACCTGTTAATCCTACCAGGAAGAACTTCGGAAGATCTTCTTTCTTCAGACTTTTCAGGTAGGTGAGTATCAGAGGGATAAATCCTACCCCCGCTATGGCCACTCGTAAGCTGGCTACCTGAACCGGACTATAAGCTACAAGCCCTTTTTTTATCAAGATAAAAGAGGTACCCCAAATAGCACTTAGCATGAGTAGAATCAGGAAGTGCCTGATTTTGACCTTTTTTTCAGCTGCCACGAGCAAGTTGTGTTAGATGTTTCTCGCTTACTTCTCCCTATGATGTCCCCAGGGAAGGCTGCAAATGTATCAGGAAGTTGGTAGATATGGAAATGCCAAGGAGGGTGTAAACGGATTTTTGGGAAGCCAAAAGAATAATGTAGCTGTATTCACTACTGGATTGCTACCCTACAGTAGGTTGGAAGTCCTTTTTCAAAATTCTCTCATTCAAAGCTCACTCATCCAACATTCATCCATCCTCTCATTCAAAACGTAGAGATCAACTTAAACTTAGAGACTGTTTAAAAAACTTATGAAGAAAAGAAAAGGGAACCAGTTAGTGGGTTAATTTTAAGGACTTCAACCCCCTTAAGATTATGTATCCCAGTGA
>JBCDBC010000693.1:0-3897 GCA_039184535.1 Bacteroidota bacterium
GATCTCTGATGCTCATTGCAGTAGCTAAAGGAGTCTACAGTAGCATGTACTTGTGTTATCCGGGCTAATGTCCATTAACTTTAAAGAGAGCCAAAATTAAGAAAATGATATATCATCGACAAAGAACCTGTAGAGGTAGGCTGAAATAGAACCTCCTCCCCCTGAAAAGATATACCGTAAACTGACCTAAAATCAGTTTACGGTACAAGCAAATGAAATACTTTAACGTATTTTTAACTTCCTAAAAGGAAGGACATTTCACCCAGTCAATCACGTAAGAAACCGTGATTCCAGTGAAAATATACCAGTCGGTTTGTGCTCTGTCCCCTCTTATTCCGTTGATAGCAGCAGCGCCATCAGGGAACTGGGTGAGATCTATTCTGTCTGAAAGAAGAGCTGCTGTAGGATTCTGAGCCCTTAAGTCATTTAAATCAGGATATAGGTGGCTTACATCATCTAAATGATCAGTAAACGTTTTTCTGAATCCTGTTTCAAAGGCAACGTCTATATTCCGAGTAACCTTTACTCTAACCCCAACGCCCATAGGTATGGAAATCTGGGTCAGATTGTAGGGATCATCATAGATATTGTTAGGATCAGGTAAAAATTGTCCTTCTGTACCTAATGGCTGTAATTCTATCCATTCACCATCAAGCTGAGCTTGTGGATTAAATGAGAATATAGCCACACCCCCAAAAATGTATGGCGTGTATTTAGGTCTGTAATAGAAACTTCTCTCGTTAGGGATGAAGTCTATCACCAGCTGTGCACTAAATTCAGTTATAGGAGAGCGGAAGCTTAAATTTCTTCTTCTTCTGGATTCATTGTTAGAATTTTCATCTGAAGCTCCTGTCCATCCTTGAAAAAAGGATAGTCTGGCCGTCATGAAAGGATTGAAGCGATAACCGCCCCACACTGAAATACCGGGCTTAGTGAACTTTAATGTAAAGTCATCATCCAGATCACCAAGATAATGCGTAACTCCTGTTCCTACACCGACGGAAAAATATCCATTCCTAAACTGAGCGTAGGACTCATTAGACAGAAGCAGGCCTAGGGTAAGAATGCAGAATAACTTGAATGCCTTCATCAGGAACACTTAAAGTTGTTATAAGGATTATTAGGTCGAGTAAATGTCCTGCAATAGATACTAGTTTAGAATACAACAAATGACAATCAAAATTCCCTAGTAAAGGTACCGGAAAAGTTAATTACATACATAATGAATTCAAATAACGACTGAGCGCATCCAAAAATTACTAAGCTCAACCGAAATGATTCTATCCAAAATATATTACCCATTTACTATGCCAATCTAGAAGGTAATTCATTTTTTTCCAACTCTCATTTAGCTAAATTTCAACAATACTTAATATCCAAAAGCTGTTTTATGCCAATTTGGTTCTTACTAGTGAGTAAATTATCTGTATTTCAGCTTCCCTAAAAAATTACGCTTTTAAGCCGGATTCTCTTTAGCTATTTCTGTTATCTCTTCCCCACATGAGACTTCTTCTCAGATTATCAACATACTTTGTCTTGGACATCCTCAATAAAGATACCGTAAAATCTGCCTTTCTTACAGCTATAGAAGTCTTGGCTTTTACTGTTCTGGTCCGTGTGTCTAATGAAATCATAGCCTCCCCGGAACGGGATTCAATTTCAAATGAGACTACACTGTCATCAGGGATCACTACTGGCCTCACAGTAAGTGAGTGAGGTGCCACAGGGGTAATGGCAAATGTAGCTGAACTTGGAAAAATGATAGGTCCCCCACATGATAAGCTATAGGCAGTAGAACCAGTAGGAGTAGCCACTATGATCCCATCCCCCCAATAACTATTTAAGAACTCTCCATTTATATATGTGTGTAGAGTAATCATCTCATTGGTGTTACTCTTATGGATGGTAAAATCATTTATCCCAAAATTATCATCCCCAAATATGCCAGGAGGGTCTGAGACTACGGTTAAAAGAGATCTAACGTCAAGTTTATAATGGTCCTGTAATAGCTCTTCAGTGGCTGATAAAAGATGATGCTGAGATATGCTGGTGAGATACCCTAGTCTTCCAAAATTCACCCCCATAATGGGCTTCCCCAATTCCCCACAAAAACGAACCGCTTCCAGGACTGTCCCATCTCCCCCGAAACAATATAGGAATTTACAAGGCTGGACCTGCTTAGGCGTCCTAAACATAGCCTCCTCAGGAAAATGAAATTCTTCTCCGTAATGGGAGTTTAGCTGCTGGGCATATTCATAATAGATGGCAAAAGAGATTTCCCGCTTTTTGAGATACTCAAAAAAGCGGCTAAGCACACTAAGGTCTGTATTATCCGTTATTCTCCCGAATATGGCAATCTTCATGCAGCAATAAATGAAGTGCGCAAATTAACATATCCTCCTGATAAACAAATCTTATTATCTGATAGGAAGACTACTGTGGAAATAGATTCCGTTTTGGCCTAAGTGGTTTCTGGCTAGCTCTACTCTGATAAGCCTGTCGTAAATCGTGATAATATTTACTCCCAAACCATAGCCTGTAAGCCACCTGTTCTTAAGGTAGGTATCCTGGTTACTGATGGTCTCATCCTGCACATACCCATTATCCATAAAGGCAGTTATGTACAGACCAAATGGCATGTCCTGAAACCTTTTCACAGGAATCTGTTTGATATGGATTATTTTTCTTGGTACCACCGCAAACTTTAACTCTGCCTTGGTGAGTTGGACATAGGATCCATCTATGGCAAAAGGTTGGTACCCTCTGAGGTTCGTACTGGTACCCGGAAACTCTGTTCTTCCTATACCTATGACATTTTTCTCAAAGAATGGGACATCTCTCCCAAAGGTAAAGGTGTGTTGAGTCCCATAGGCAAAGAATAGCTTCTTACTCAAAGGCACATACTGAGACCAGGAAAAACCTGCTTTCGAAAATGAAGTACTGGACACATCAGGTATACCCGTATGCCTAAAGTGGACTTTGAATACGTGTCCATCTAATGGATAAGTCGTTAAATCTCTTTTATCCGTAACCCACTGCACTACCAGGCTAGGATAATGCTCTCTGCCCCTTTGATTAGTCAGAAATCTCTCTGAGAATGCATAAATACTGTCTGAGAATCTCCTATCCTTATATTGTATATATCCCCTTAGGCTTTTGTAAAGAGAAAATCTGTGTCTTACTCCTAGCGTATAGGATTGTGTCTCTTGCAACACCTCATCCTCCACTTCTCCCCAGAGAACCCTTCCTTCCTCAGTTCCATATATAATTTCATCATTCCTGTTATACCTAATGCTTATCATCAGGTCAGTGTAATTAGAGAAAGTACCAGGCCTTATGTAATCTAAGGCAAGTCGCTGAGTAAATCCTGACTGGCCAAAGAAATATAAATCCTCATTATTACCTGTAATGTTCCGCCAGCCTACTTTTAATCCGTATGAAAGACGATGGAAGTCTCCTGCCAGGACAGCATCTATTAAGTCATAGGAGTTTCTTTCTTCTACCCTGATTTGGGGAGCAGGAAATATGTACCACCTTTCTTTTACAGTAATAAATACAAATAGACTGCCCTCCAGCACATCGTGCTTTATGCTAACTTCATTGAACAGCCCCAGATTGTAAATATTTTGTTGGCTGCGAGCTATGTGTTCATCCAAATTCTTTACCACAAGAGAATCTCCCTGGCTAAAGGTTAATTCTCTCAGGATCACTTTAGGCTTTGTCTTTTTATTTCCTACCACAGAGATGATCTGAACATGCACGCGCATGTTAGCCTCATCTACAGGATCCCCAGGATCCTTTACAGTGGGATAAGCCCATATACTTACTGGCAGTGAGGCTAGCAATAAAATGGGGATAACAAGCCTGATTATTCTAATGAAAGGGGTACTACGCATC
>JBCDBC010000694.1:0-3889 GCA_039184535.1 Bacteroidota bacterium
CGAGCTTTTCCGAGCCATCCAATATTTCGAAGCAGACTCTTTTGAGAATGCTTTAAACGGAGATGATCAATATCCCGGATTCCTGGAAATTGAGGAATCCTACGGAGGAACTCCTGCCGCTAATCTGGCCAAATACTATTTGGGCATCATCTACCTAAAAACTGACTCTAATGAAGTAGAGACTGGTATAGATTACCTTAAATCATTTGACAAAAAATCTGACAGTCCTCTTTCTATGGCGGCTTATATGGCGCTTGGGTTTGCCCATGAGGAACTGGAAGACTTTGGTGCCGCTGCTGGCTACTTTGAAGACGCCATCAGTGCAGTAGGGAATGATAATGAGGCTATGGTACCTACGCTGCTTATGCATGTGGGAAGGAACCATGAAGCAGCAGGAAATTCCGGTCAGGCACTTAAGGCATATGAAAGAGTAAAAACTGAGTTCCCCCTTAGCTCTGAAGGACTGAGAATAGACAAGTTCATAGGAAGGGTATCTTCATGAGCGGCCACGATTTATCCAATATTAGCTATACAGGAGGAAAATCTCACAAGAAGGATCGTATAGCCATAGTAGTAAGTAAGTGGAATCCCACCATTACAGAAGCCTTGAAAGAGGGAGCTATTAAATGCCTTCTTGAGGCTGGCGTAAAAGAGAATAACATTTCTGTCTACTATGTACCTGGTTCTTATGAGCTTCCTATGGCTGCTAACAATCTCCTCATGAGTAGCCTTAGGATGAGTGCCGTTATATGCCTGGGGTGCGTGATCCAGGGGGAAACTCGCCACTTTGAGTTTATTTCTGATGCTGTAGCCCATGGCATCATGCAGGTAAACATTAATCTTCACAGACCTGTTATCTTCGGGGTACTCACCCCAGATACCATGCAACAGGCAAAAGACAGAGCAGGCGGTAAGTATGGAAATAAAGGGATAGAAGCTGCCGTATCCTGTCTGGAAATGATTGATTTCAACAGAGACGTATTTTAGGGACTGACAGAACCCGTTTTCCCACATGTTTCCCCTCCATTCAGGGACTTTCCCAATATGGGATATTTTGGCTAACTTCCCCTCAAAATATTGATTTAAACCCAGTTTGGGAAGGTGTACATTTTTGGGTGATTTTTTTTCAACTAGCGGTTACCTCCCCGTAATCCCTAACATTAATGAACAAGTTCGAGGAAGATCAAAAAGTACTGGAAAGCATTAGGAAAGGGAACGAGCTGATCCTAGAAGAACTATATAAAAAGTATAGATCTCCTTTTATCAGATGGTCCTTCTCTCAGTATACACAAGATGAGGAATTGGCTTCTGAAGTATATCAAAGAGCCTTTACCACTTTTTACTTGAATGCTAAGTCTGGGAAACTCGAGACACTTACCAGCCAGATACAGACATATATTTTTGGAGTAGGTAGGAGAATGTATCTGGAAGTATATAAAACTGAAGCCAAGAGACCTGATAGTCTGGATGACATTCCCAATGTGGAAGCCAACTTTCTGGACCTGGGTTTTGAAGATACCGAAAATGAAACACACCTCAGACAAGTTTTGGGGCAGTTACTAGCTCAGATTGATGATACATGTAGGGAGGTTCTTTTGCTGTATTATTATGAAAGTTACACCATGGAGTCTATAGCTGAGCGACTCGAGTACAAAAACGCCTCAGTAGCCAAAAAGAAGAAATATAGTTGCTTGCAGAAACTTAAAAGAATAGTTGAAGAAAAAGAGATAAGTATTTAAGGCTTATTAAATCTTAAAGAAAATGGACAGATTAGAAATTATAGAAAGGTATATAGAAGGGAAGATGGATGCGGGAGAGCAAGCAGCCTTCGAAACTGAAATGGATCAGTCCTCTGAATTAAGCAGAGACGTTGATATCTATAAAAAGCTTATGCGTGGCATTAAGCTGGCAGGAGCAGCCCCTATACTAGCACAAATTGAAGAATGGGAAAGGGAAGAAAGAGGAGTAAGTGGAAAAGTTAGGCCTTTGTTTACAGGACAAGAACAAGATTCAAAGGCCTTTGTTGTATCAGATAGAAAGAAGCTTTTCAGAACCTTGGCCATAGCTGCTTCTATCCTTCTATTCTGTGCTTTAGTGTTTCTCCTCAGACCCACTACTCCTTCTTATGACAACCTTTATCTCATTAATATAGAGCTTCCACAGTCTTCATTTAGCTCTATGATGAGTTCCAGTGATCTGGATACATTACTAGGAAATGTATTTAATGAGGTCAACAAAGGGGAGTACGATAAGGCACTGGCTCAACTAGAGAATATTCTGGCAGACCATCCAGAATTAGATTCTGCCCTTATTGCCAGAGGATATATTTATCTAAGATCCAATCAGACACCCAGCGCGATTTCAGACTTTAAGAAAGTCATAGATAATAAAGGAATTGTGAGCCCTAGAGCAGAGTGGTATCTGGCATTAGCATATGTACAAGACCATAACCAGGAAGAGGCGCTAAAAGTGCTGGAGGAGATTGCTGGAAACAATGGACATGAGTTCAATACCCCAGCCAAAGAGTTGTTAGAAGAATTGAGATAGTTCTTACAAGACATTGATCCAGGCCAGAAGCAGGTTATATACGTCCTGAAACTTCTCTAAAGTTAGTACTTCTGGTCTGTCATTCACATCATGATAGTGAGGTAGCCCACCAAGGGTGAATAGAAATAAGGAAGGTACGCCTTTCTCCACGAAGAAGAAGTGATCGCTATTAGGGCGGTTTCTTCTTCTACTTATTTTGGGCACAGCCTTTACCTTTTCGTTGATATCTACGAGTTTCTGCCAGAATTTTTCGTTCTCATATCCCGCTACTGCAGTCATCCCTTCATCTCCATTTCCCATAAGATCCAGATTCAGCACGAAGTATGTACTATCAAGCGGTAACACAGGTTGGCGCATCACATAGTATTCGGAACCTGCCAGACCGGCTTCCTCCCCCCCAAAGGCGATAAATAAGAGACTATACTTATAAGGATTCTTCGCGAAGTGGGTTCCCAGCTTAAGTAGCATAGCTACTCCGGAAGCATTGTCATTAGCTCCCGTAAAGATCGCATTTTCTAACTGCCCCAGATGATCATAATGGGCACATATGATCAGAGTAGAGTCAGGCATGCTAGTGCCCGGATAATATCCGAGGACATTTTGAGACTGGACTTCTGTAACGAGAGAAGTAATTTCCCATTTTACCTTTACCGGTCTTTCTGGCAGAGCTTCCGCTAACACTTCCACCACCGGGAAAGGTAATGCCTGCTTAGCAAATCCGGCTGTAAGTTTATTCTTAACTATGATGACTCCAGCAGGCTGGTATTCCATATAGGAAAGAACCCGATAAAGATCCTGCTTTCTTTCCCCAAATTCTGCCTGCTTCTTTTTATCCTTTCTCAAATGCTCTGGCCATCCATCTCGGAAAATTACCACCTTCCCTCTCACCTCATTATTTGGGTATAGACCGTAAGCCTCATCTATGATCTCAAATTCTCCTCTCCCTGAACCACTTAGTCTATTGAGAATAGCCTTTCTCCCTATTTCTAGTTTTTTCTCATCAATGGAGATCTTAGCCAAAGTGGGGAGGTTAATGTTCATGTCAAAGGGTTGGAAGTAGCCTTCCAGTCCTGGGGGACGCAGCATCCCCATACGTTTAAACTCTCTTTCCAGAAAATAAGCTGCCTTCTTATGTCCGTCATACACATATCCTCTCCCAGCCATGTTTTCTGAGCAAAGACTATCTATCCATGCTCTTACTTCATTCATAGCAGCTTTATTTTTACCTTTTTGCCCTAATGCCCATGAAGGACACCCAAACATAAAGAGTACACATACCCATCTCAAAAGGCTTGAGATGATTCGTTGATAGGGATTAGGCATATACTGATGACAATAAAAC
>JBCDBC010000695.1:0-3889 GCA_039184535.1 Bacteroidota bacterium
GCGGTTTGGGTCATTCTCATCATTATACTTATAGTCTAGCACCATCTGCGTATAAGTCTCATTGGCCTTCTCACTGAGTTCATGAAGCTCAGTACTCAGTTTATCAGCTCCTATGAGGTAAACATAGTTGAGTGAGTCAGCACTTCCCTGATATTCTTTGCCCACTCTTCCAATCATGTCTATGTTTAGGTTTACCACAGTGTTTTCCAGTGGATACATAGGATGGTCAGTGTAGTACTCAGAACCTAATAAGCCTTTTTCCTCACCAGACACAGTCATAAAGAGAATACTTCTGGATGGCCTGTATCCCTCGGCGGCTGCTTTGGTAAAAGCTTCAGCCAATTCCAGGACTGCGGTAGTACCTGAAGCGTCATCATCAGCACCATTATTGATTCTCCCATCCTGATTTACCCCAATATGGTCATAGTGTGCTGTGATGATCAGCAGCTCCTCTTTCTTATCAGTTCCTTCCAGGAAACCTGCTACGTTTTCTGCAGAAGGGTTGCTAAGTTCTATGTTGGTATCCATGGAAGGGGAGAACTTTTTCAGATTAGGTGTGATGATGTTCTGATCAGCTAACTCCTTACTTACCTTGCTGATCTTGGTCTTCCCAAAAGAAAGCATATCATTGGCCATGGCCTCAGAGACATATATAAGGGGCATGGGCTTGTACTCCTCCTGAGAGACAAAAGTCCTTACGGAGCGAGCATAGCGGGAAAGTACTTTGTAAACTGAGTCTGGAAGTACTATTCCCACAGACTGTGCGCCATTTCCTATCAAAGAAGAGGCTTTTTCTCCCCATGATCTGATTTTGAGTGCCAGGTTCTCATTCCCTGTCCCATCATTATCTACCAGTAGTATGGTCTTACCTTTGGCTTCGCTTCCTACTTTATCTGCTCCCGTCGTGCCTACTACAGCCAGATCATTTGAGAGGGTTTCTGGTGGTAAACCTCTCAAGGCAAAGAAGTCTTTTGGATAGCTGTATTCCTTCTTACCCAGACGTACTTTTGCCTTATTGATGGCTACTCTGTTCAACATATAGGTCTGATAGTAACTCCCATCAGCAGAATTTCCCGGTGCCAGACCATACTTCATGAACTGAGAGCGGATGTAGGCTGCTGCCAGTTTCTGGCCCCTTTCTCCTGTCTCTCTACCTTCCATCAGGTCATCAGCCAGGAAATATATGTGTGCTTTTACATCTTCCTCGGTGATAGTGTTAGCATATTTGACCACCTGCTCACTTTGCGCAAAGCTGGTCGCCATACCCATCAAGAGCATTAAGGAAAAAAGTAAGGAAGAACGAGTACTCATAAACTGCTGTACATTTAAGTATGACAAATGGATCAATTCTTCCTAAGTTACGGAAGAGCTTTGATGATTTCTACAAAATCGTTTGATTTTAAGCTGGCTCCACCTACAAGTCCGCCATCTATATCAGGTTGAGAGAATAATTCCTGTGCATTAGCAGGCTTCACACTCCCTCCATAAAGAATGCTGGTTTCGTCAGCTACTTCTGCTGAGTATTTTTCTGCTATCAGGTTTCTAATGAAGGCATGAACTTCTTGTGCCTGCTCTGGTGAGGCTGTTACCCCTGTACCTATGGCCCATACTGGCTCATATGCCAGGATGACCTCGCCAAACTGCTCAGCAGACAGATGGAAAAGTCCTTCAGACACCTGAGCACGGATCACATCCAGGGTTTTTCCTCCTTCTCTTTCAGCCAGGGTTTCTCCTATGCAGAAAATGGGAGAAATACCCTTTGCCAGTACCTTATCTACTTTCTGAGCTAGCAGTGCATTTCCTTCTTTAAAGTACTGTCTTCTTTCAGAGTGTCCTATGATGCAGTGAGTGATATCTATAGAATCTAGCATGGAAGCAGAAATCTCCCCTGTATAAGCTCCTTTATCTTCCTGGTGTACGTTCTGGGCAGCTACGTGGAAGGACGGGTGATCCTTAGCCAGATGCTTTACACTTACCAGGTATGGGTAAGAAGGGGAGAAAATAACCTGGGCGCTTCCAGAATATTCATCTTTATACTTTCCCATAATTTCACTTACCAAAGTGAGGGCTTCCGTGGCGCTGAGGTTCATCTTCCAGTTCCCAGCTGCTATTTTTTTACGCATTGTGTTGGTTGTTTTTGATATAAGGCGCTCAAATTGTGTATTAGTCCGTAAATATTGAAATCTGAGGGTAAAAAAGTGGTCTCATGTTAAACTTTCTCCCTTTCCCAATGCCTGTAAGCCGCTGTGCGTGTATAAATTTCTTCCATCATTTTCTGTTCTGCATGGTTTAAGGGTAGGTTTCTCCTGCTTTTCACAGTAGTAGCTACTTCCATGGCTTTGTCCAGTTCGTAGGTAGTAAAACCCTCAGCGCCTCCCCAGCTAAAAGAGGGAATGAACTTATCTGGATAACCTGCTCCAAATACATTCCCACTATACCCTATGACGGTACCTGTGTTAAGCATGGTATTTATGCCTGTCTTGGTATGGTCTCCCATGACAGCTCCACAAAAGGTCTTTCCGGTATGCTCCAGTCTGCCACTGCGGTAGCTCCACTGTTTTACGGAACCATAGGTATTTTTCAGGTTAGACACATTGGTGTCAGCCCCAAGATTACAGAATGATCCCATAACAGAATTTCCCAGGTAACCTTCATGGCTTTTGTTGCTATAGCTATGAATGACGGAGTTAGTAACTTCCCCTCCAACTTTAGCATGAGGCCCTAAGCTAGTATCTCCCCTCAGACGGGTGCCCATGTTTACTCTTGCATACATGCATATGATGTGGTTTCCTCTTATCAAGGCCCCTTCCTGCACTTCCGCATGCTTGCCTATGTATACAGGTCCATTCTCTGCATTGATGATGGCCGCTTTGATATTGGCCCCTTCTTCTACAAAGAGGTTATCCTGAGCATATACCTTGGTATGGGGGTCCTTAATGGGCTGAGATTTGCCTTGCTGAGTAACCAGCTTAAAGTCAAAGTGGATGAACTCTCTATTGAGGGAGAATATATCAGAGAGCGAAGAGATGATATTTGGGGAGATAGCGGTAAGTACTTCTTCATATCCTAAAGAGTCTAGATATTCCCGGGTGATTACCCCTTTTGGCGGAAGAGAATCAGCATCCAAAGGGATAGAAGTTAGCAGTATATGACCCTCTGCGTCTGTATAATATTTTTGGGGTTCCAGCTCCCTGGATAATCGTACTAATTCCTCTGAGGGCAGCAGGCGTCCATTGATGCAGGTGTAAGTATCTGCTTTAAATACTTCTGTAAATAGCCCTTGTAGATAGGAATAAGCCAGGGGATAGCAGGAGCTGCCCAGCACTTTTTCCCACCTTTCCTTACTTGTGAAAATCCCCATCCTGATCATAAATGCAGGACGAGAAAAGGTGATAGGTAGCAAATCCACTCGCAAGGAATCTTCAAAAATCAAGTATGGCATAACCGAATAACGCGATTAGTGTCAAATGGTAAATCCTTTGCGAGTAGAAATAGCATAAAAAAAGCAGTCCCTAAGGACTGCTCAAATATACTTTATAAGGCTAGAATAATTAGTCTTTCTTTTTCTTACCGTAACGAGAGTAAAACTTATCTACACGTCCGGCAGTATCCACCAATTTCTGCTTACCAGTGAAGAATGGATGTGAATCACTGGAAATCTCCAGTTTCACTAAAGGATACTCATTTCCATCTTCCCAGGTAACTGTATCCTTGGTCTGGATAGTAGAACGCGTCTTAAACGCATAGTCTGTAGAGATATCCTTAAAAACTACTTCTCTGTATGCTGGATGAATATCCTTCTTCATAATCTTTTTTTATTTCGGGCCACAAATATACCTAATTTCTTTAGAAATAAGCAAAAGCAGAATAGATAATTGCTATAACTTTA
>JBCDBC010000696.1:0-3888 GCA_039184535.1 Bacteroidota bacterium
CTATGACAACTTCTATGGTTCTCAAAATCAACTTTATAGAGTTCACCTGGATAGGTATGATGATGGAGTGCTTTCTACTCAGTGGGCGTCTGGGGCAGCAGGTGTTGGAAACATTATGAAGGACAATTTTCCTGAAGTTCTAGAATTTGCCAAGTTTCATAGCCTGGAAGGGATATATGAGTATGAGCAACAAAGCTTCAGAGAAACGAAGTCCTACTTTGGGACTGCTTCCGCTTTTGAGATGTTCGACCTGGAGATTTTGAAAGGAAATCCATCGCAGGATTTTGAACGCCCTCAAACAGCTGCCATATCTGAAAGTATCGCTAACAAATACTTTGGAGAAGAAAATCCCATAGGGAAAAGACTTCAATTTAGTCGGGAAGGAGAAGTAGAGGTGGTAGGAGTATTTACTGATTTACCTAAAAATTCCCATTTCGACTTTAATATTCTTATTTCTTATCCAACACAAGTTAAGAATTGGAGTGAGGACGTAGAAACAGCAATAACCTGGGATGGTTTTTTTACCTATGTCAAGTTGAAAGAAGGAACAGACCCCCTATACATGGCTGAGAAAATTACTGAGCTGGTAGCTGAACAAGAGGCGGAGATGCTAGAAACCTTTAATCATAGAATGGACTTCAGCCTGATGCCTATAGATGATATTCATTTAAGTTCAAATTACATCGGAGAATTCAAGCCGAATGGAGATGCTAAATCGATAGGTTTTCTAACGCTGATTGGCTTTCTCATCATCATTATTGCATGGATCAATTACATTAATCTATCTACCGCAAGAGCGGCAGACAGAGGGAAAGAAGTAGGAGTGAGAAAAACCAATGGTGCCACAAAGCAACACTTAATTACTCAGTTTCTATTTGAGGCCGTTGTGATCAATGTATTTGCGGCCATCATAGGATTGTATTTCTATCAACTAGCCTATCCTTATTTAGACGTACTGGCAGAAACAGAAACTAGTTTTGCCCTTTGGGAGTTACCTTTATTCATTCCCATATTTTTAGGGGTAATTCTCTTCGGTGCCTTTATCTCTGGAATCTATCCTGCCTTGGTCTTGTCTTCTTTCAATCCCATTAACTCACTAAAGGGTACATTCAACCTACCTGGTAGTGGAGCCTCTCCTTTGTTTTCTCATGCTCAACTCAGAAAGGGGCTAGTAATTTTCCAGTTTGCTACCTCTATCATCCTAATAGCTGCAACCTTCACCATATTTAGGCAGCTAAACTTTATGCAGAACTATGAAAAAGGGATAAATCTGGAACAAGTAATAGTAGTGAGAGGCCCAGGAGTTACAGACTCTACTTACAATGATAAAATGGGGAATTTCCTTAGACAAGTCGATCAGACAGCTGGAGTTTCAGCCACAGCTACTTCTTCTACAGTTCCTGGTATCACCATTAAAAATAATGCAGGAGGAACTCGAAAGTGGGGAGCACCTGAGGGAGAAGGAAAGCAGTTAGATAGACAGTGGATCAATCCTGAGTATTTGGAAATGTATGGAGTGGAAATAATTGCAGGGGAGAATTTCTCATCTAAACTTTTTGCTGATTCTAATTATATGATGCTCAATGAGGCTGGGGTGAAACTGTTGGATTTAGGAACAGCTGAAGAAGCTATAGGGCAGGAAATTAATCAATGGGGGGATAGGTTAACCATAAAAGGTGTTTTTAAGGATTATTTTCATCGTTCTCTAAAGAATCAACCTATTCCAACATTTTATCGCTATTATCCCTATAACGGAAGTTATCAGTCTATTAAAGTAGAAACGGCAGCTTTAGAAACCGTTATCCCCAAAGTGCAAGAAGCATTTGAAAGTACTTTTCCTGGTAACCCCTTTGAGTATTTCTTTGCAGATGAACAATATGGTCAGTTGTATAAAGCTGAGCAAACCTCAGGAAAAATTTTCAGCTTATTCTCTTTGTTAGCAGTGGCAGTAGCTTGTCTAGGGCTGTTTGGCTTAATCTCTTATTCATTGGTCAGAAGAACCAAAGAAATAGGGATACGGAAAGTATTAGGAGCTACTTACCAGCACATATTGGGGCTATTGTTAAAGGATTTCCTCTTCCTGGTCATCTTTGCTGGATTGATCGCTATCCCTTTCACTTGGTGGGCCATCAACAGTTGGTTAGAGGAATACCCACAAAGGATAGGTATACAGCTAGATTTATTTATTCTCCCAGTAATGGTCGTCATGGGATTAGCACTTCTCACCATCCTAAGATCGACCATCATTTCTGCCCAAGCTAAACCAGTAGATTCATTAAGAGTAGAATAAATCGATTGTTTAAGCGAGGTGATTCGGGATGCTTATCCATGGCATCCCGATATCCTTCTACATTAGTCAAATTGCCTTAAGTAATATTTCTGCACGATGGCCACCTCTAAGCCAATCTAGATGTCTTTCCTTTGAGTTCCTTGATCCATAGGAGTAAGATACAGAACCTAGCCTTGGCAGAACTATTTATTCACGCAAAGCCGCGAAGTCGCAAAGAAGACCGTACCAGTATGACACATTTTTTTGTTTCACTTTGGAACAAAGCAGGGATATTTAAATGAGTATGCATCTGGTAAATATCTGATAATTAGTGGTTTGTATCAATGGAATGGAACTTGGCATGTATCATAACAGTAACTTCAACAAATTTCCATCATGCTACGCAATTACCTCTTAATCACCTGGCGCAATCTCAAGCGCAATCCCCTCTACCTGGGACTGAATATACTTGGACTATCCCTAGGGATAGCTGCTACCTTATTAGTATGGCAGTATGTCATTTTTGAGAAGAACTATGATTCTCACCTGGTAGAAGATAAAGAGCTTTACAGGGTTCACCTGGACAGGTATGATGCTGGAGAACTATCTACTCAGTGGGCGGGTGGAGCAGCAGCAGTAGGGAATGTCATGAAAGAACAATTCCCTGAAGTCCTGGATTTTGGGAAGCTGCATGCTAAAAATGCCATTTGTGAATATCAGGATAAGGTATTTCGCGAGTTGGACTGCTATTATGGGACTAGCTCGTTAGTAGATCTATTCTCCTTGAAAACAGTCTATGGGGATCCTAAAGGAGGTCTTGAAAGACCCAATACCATGATCCTGACTGAGTCTACTGCTAAAAAATACTTTGGGGACGTAGATCCAACGGGTAAACAGATAAAAGTCAGTAATACGGGAGATGTGGAGGTAGTAGGTGTGGTAGAGGATTTGCCTTCTAACACCCACTTAGGATTCAACATGCTGATTTCTTTTGAGAATATGATTAAGAATTCGGAGGGAGGTACAGAAACTGGCTGGTACTGGGATGGCTTTCTTTCTTACATACAACTCCAAGAGGGAACTGATCCAGTAAGGCTAGCGCAAAAGATCAACGACTTTCTGGCAGTAGACCAGGCAGAGCAATTAGAAGCTTACAACCACAAAATGGTCTTCAGCCTTATGCCTGTTCAGGATATTCATTTGACTTCCAATTATCTGGAAGAATTCAAGGCTAATGGAGATGCGAAGGCAGTTGGCTTCCTGACGATCATAGGATTTTTGATCATCATCATCGCCTGGATAAATTACATAAATCTATCTACCGCCAGAGCTGTTGACAGGGGAAAAGAAGTTGGTGTGAGAAAGACGAATGGTGCAACCAAGGGCCATCTGGTAGGGCAGTTTTTGTTTGAAGCTTTGGTCATAAATGTGGTTGCAGGAATCATAGGTTTATACATCTATCAACTTGCCAATCCTTATTTGGATATCCTTGCAGGTAGAGAGTCTGGTTTTACCTTGTGGAATCTGCCCTACTTTATTCCGGTATTTTTACTGGTAACCCTGGTGGGAGCCTTTATCTCAGGCTTTTATCCAGCCATGGTATTATCTTCTTTCAATCC
>JBCDBC010000697.1:0-3878 GCA_039184535.1 Bacteroidota bacterium
CTCATTCTTTACTTTAACCTGTTGATACAAATATAGCTATCATTTTATTATATGCAAGATTTTTCTGAAAATTTTAATGTTTTTTTCTATTTGAGATAAAAGTTGATTTAAAAAGCCGAAGCATATGTTATTCGTATTAGGGGCAGTTTGGGTAAGAAATAAATGTATATACGAGTTATGAAATACCCAATTTTAAACGAGTAAGAATTGTGTATTAATTTTGAAATTAAGTAAAATAAAAGGGTAATAAGTGGGTAATGAATGTAAAAAGGCTAAAACGCTTATTTCTAAAAAGAGAAGTACTTTATTTAGCGGATATAATTAGGATAGGCTTCCTCCGGGACTGAAAAAACCATCAAGTCGTGCGTAAAAGAAGCCCGGTTTGTCCTCCATAAAGTTTATCTCTGATAAATGATACTTGATTGAGGAAGTGGGGAAGCAGAACAGGTACGATACGTTAATTTATCTATATTGCTCCCCGTTTGAGGATCCGGTCTTTTGTAAAGAAGTAATTGAGTAGACCGGGAATATGCTAAGTTTGTACGTATGCCTATAAAGGTTCTTGTCATCAGCAATTACCGAAACTTCCATAGCGTTAGGCCTGAAGCAGAAATAATCATAGGCCTGGCTAGAGAAGGGTTTGAGGTACATGTCATGACTTTCGAAGATGCTTCTTATATACCCAACTTTGAGAAGGCAGGAATCACAGTCATTCCCTTTCATCCTGAGAAGAAGTTTGATAGGAAGGAAAGTGATATCATCAGAGACTATGTTACCCAGCACGATATAGATATTCTCCAGCTATTCAATAGTCAGGCCACCATTAATGGCATAAGAGCTGCGAAAGGGCTTCCTGTAAAAGTTGTCTTGTATAGAGGGTTTACCGGAAATATACATTGGTATGATCCCTCTGCCTATACCAAGTATCTGCATCCGAGAGTAGATGCGATTTTTTGTAACTCCATAGGCGTAGAAAACCTGATCAAAAGCCAGCAACTCTTTCAGAAAGGAAAAGCTGTAACTATTAATAAAGGCCATGATCTGAGCTGGTACGAAGGCCATGAAGCGGCTGATATCAGATCTGAACTAGGGATTCCTGAGGATGCGCTCCTTTTGGTGAATGTAGCCAATAACCGGAGAATGAAAGGGATTCCTTATCTCTTAAAGGCTATGGCACAGCTTCCCAAGGATGGGTCTATCCACCTCATGCTGATAGGAGCTAATATGGACACACCTGAGAACCTTTCTATCATTAAGAAAGGAGGTATGGAGAACCATGTACACTTACCTGGATTCAGGGAAGATGTGCTGAGCATAGTCAAGGCCTCTGAAGTATTTGTTTTGCCTTCTATCTTTGGGGAGTCCATTACTAAGTCCGTACTGGAAGCCATGTCTTTAGGGACTGCGCCTATCATAAGTAATATTCCTGGCAATGTAGAGTTAGTGATGGATGGAGAGAATGGACTAGTATTCCCTAGCAAAAATGTGAATGCCCTTAAAGAGGCCATTCTTAAGGTCTATTATGATAGATCCCTGATAGCTGAGATGGGTGAAAAATCTCAGGAGAGAATTCGTACAGTACTAAGCTCAGAAGCAGCTATCCATAAGGCAAAAGCTTTCTATGAAAGCCTTCTGAAAGCGTAAGGGTTAATCTTTCTCTTCAATTTTTTCTTCTGTTTCCTCAGAAGCTGCCTGCTTGGAAGACAGGGGGAGCGCGTTTGCGGTAAGTTCCTGATAGCTAGAACGGGTATTATAAATATCTATCGCCATGTATAATGAATGACGTAAACTTTCCGTACTAGCTAACTCTTTCCCCACCAGGCTGTAGGCTACGCCATGATCTGGAGAAGTGCGTATAAAGGGAATACCTGCCGTAAAGTTGATCCCCTGGTAGCCTGCTATAAGCTTGAAGGGAACCAACCCCTGGTCATGATACATCGCCATTATGCCATCGTAATCTCTGTATTGCATGGACCCAAAGAAGCCGTCAGCGGGGAAGGGACCCTGCACGATGATATCTTCTTTTCTTAGGGCTTCTAGAGCAGGATGAATGATTTCCTTTTCTTCACTTCCAATCAAGCCATTATCACCGGAATGAGGATTTAGCCCTAGTACAGCTATGATAGGCTTGGAAATATTGAAATCCTTGATCAAAGACTTGTGAAGCAGCTTTACCTTTTTGACTACCTGATTTTTGGAGAGATTTCTGGGTACGTCCTGTATAGGTAAATGATTCGTAACCAGTCCTACTCGCAGGTCATCATAGACCATGAGCATGAGGTTATCATCTACCCCAAAGGCTTTGGCCAGGAACTCTGTATGCCCTTGGAAACTCTGGTCATGGATCTGAAAGGTAGATTTATCTACCGGTAGGGTTACCAAAGCGTCTATCTGTGCATGCTGCGCATCTTCTACGGCCCTTTTTACCGCTAGGAAAGCAGCTTTACCCCCTTGCTCAGAGGCTTCTCCTATTTCTATTCTCTCCAGATTAGGGATACATTCTATGACATTCAGTCGCTTGGATTGAGCCTGTGCAGGCTTTTGAACCACGGAGTAGTGGAACTTATTTACTTTCAGAATCTTTTTATAAATGTTGATGACTCTGGAAGAACCGTAAAGAATGGGCACACATAAATCCTTCAACCGTTGATCCTGAAAGGCCCTAATGACTAACTCTGGGCCTATTCCACTTATGTCTCCAATAGTGATTCCTATTTTAAGTTTACGGTTCGATTGCTGGCTCATAGAAAATTAGATTTGCGACTGAATTTCAGGTCTCGGGAGGAGTTGATAATCAAATCTTGAATCTTTGATCAGGAGATTCTTTCCTGATAGGTAGTGGGATACATACATATAGTACGAAAAAACCCATCTTAGTACTACCTTTAGCATACTAAATTATAAATAACCCGCATAAACTGAAACCGAAGAAATATCTGGGCCAGCATTTTTTGCAAGATCAATCTATAGCAGATCGGATCGTGTCCTTACTTCAGGCTCCTTCTGACGCTTCTGTGATAGAGATAGGTCCTGGCCAGGGCGTACTTACGGCCCTAATGATGGTGAAATACTCCGCTCTCAAGGTAGTGGAGGTAGACCCGGATGCAGTGAGCTGGTTAAGAACCCATCTATCTGAAGACTTACCTATTATCCACCAGGATGTACTGAAGTGGAAGCCTGAAGCAGATATCCCTATAGAGAGTTATTTCATTGGGAATCTTCCTTACAACATCAGTTCTCCCTTTTTCTTTTTCCTGCTGGAGAATTTAGCCTATGTTTCTGAAGGGGTGTTTATGATACAGAAAGAAGTGGCAGATAGAATATGTGCGCCTCCCGGAAATAAGACCTACGGTATACTCAGCATTCTATTGGGAGCTTACTTTGAGCGGGAGTATGCTTTTACCGTGCCACCTTCTGTGTTTTATCCTCCTCCCAAAGTACAAAGTGGCGTCATCAGGTTAGTCAAAAAAGAGAATTTACCGGATGTGCCCTTTGCGGACCTCAAGAAAGTCGTAAAGACAGCTTTTAACCAGAGAAGAAAAACCCTTAGAAACGCCTTAAAATCATTGGATTTCTCTGCTATGGAAGAGTGGGAGGAATGGTCTTCCTTACGAGCGGAGAATCTGGATATAGATGCTTTTCTGAAATTAGCGGCTAATCTTCAGAAGAAAGACTAGGGAATATGGCAGAATTTATAGGCTAAGGCAAAAGATTTTTCGTCTCTACTTTAACTCATTCAAAATTCCCCCACTCAACCATTCAGTACAGCCACTTCCTCCGTCCCAATAGGCTCGTCAGTAGGCTCGAATCCTAGCGAGTAGAAGAATAACTTGGCTTGGGTGTTATGAATGTCGTAGCTGGTTCTGATTTCTTTGCAG
>JBCDBC010000698.1:0-3878 GCA_039184535.1 Bacteroidota bacterium
AGGGCTTTTGAATAATTCAAAAAAAGAAGAAGATATCTATAAAAATTAGGGAATTCTTTTAGTGAATTGTTGAGGTCTTTAAAGGCGAAACAGGAGACAAGCAGAACTAGAGATTCCTGATAAGTAGAAAGAAAGCTGAAAATGAATTTTCAATCTGCTGGAATTCCTCACTAACTTTGAAGGAAGATATAAGTTATATGATGATATAATAGGTCTTTCTTTTCTTTAAAGATGTCCGGAAAGTTGAATTATCATAATTTGTTAAGCTTTCCGTTATGACTAGAACTACAATAATTACGTACTTATGAAACAAATTTTATCCCTGATGTCTGCCATTATCATGTTATTCTCACATGGTTACGCGCAAAGAATTTTAAGTAAGGATCAAATTAAACAGATAAATAGATCCACAAACATTCAAACTTCCATTTCAGATATCACTAATCTTCAAAGTCAGTTTAATCAGAAAGATTTCTCAGATAATTCTGACAGAGGGAATGGGGACCTTACTTTTGGTGTAGGTGATATTAGTATTCAGAAGATTGGAGAAGCATCAAATGCATATACTTTCATTGCTGCAATTAATCATCAGATAAGTGTCCTAGATGACAATGTGGCCTTTATCTACAGACAAAACATAAGTGACTGTGGTGGTGAAAACGGAACTTACAGAATCTCCTATTCAGCAGATAGAGGAGACACTTGGGACCTGGGAGATGCGACCGGATCTGCGAATGGATGTTTTGGACTGGGACCCTTGAATCCTGATTTTATCAGAGCATCAAGATATCCTAATCTGACGCTTTTTAGAGGGGAAAATGATGAAGTTAATTTAGCTTACGTAGGTCCTGTCTTAGCCACCAATAATCAAGGATGGAATGGGCATATTCTGGGGGTAGCTAGAGATATAACTAATCCTACTGTAACCCAGGAAGAATATAGATACCAGGATGGAGGCCAGTTTTTGCCTTATTCTCTTGTTGAAAGAGTACCTGGAGAATTCTGGTATGTTGCTGTTGGTTCTTCGGATGGAACATCTGAAGGTGTGGAGGAAACTATAGTCGTTAACAAGGGGGTGTATAATGCACAATCCGGACAAATTGACTGGGAAGTTAATGCTACAATTGCTCCTGATTTTTTCTTAGGTTTAAACGGACAGGCTAACTTTTCTTCGCCAAGTATCGCTTTTAGTCCTAATGGACAAATAGGATTTATCTCATTTACTGGTGACCTGAATGGGAAACAAGATTCTATTAGCACACCTGTTTTTATTGAATCACAAAACGGTGGAGCTACCTGGGAAGCTCCTTTTGAATTTGAAATGAATGCTTTTCCTGATTTAAGTGACTCACTTAGACTGGCATTAATCATAGATGAGCCTACGGGTGATACTATTCCTTTTGGGAACGGAAAAGGAACTGTTGTGACGCAGACAGACTTGGTAGTTGATAAGAATGGGTACCCTCATTTAATAGGAACTGTTACCAATCAAGACTACAATCCTGCTACTGGCCTTACGCTCCCTGAAAACAATTTTCTTCCTTCATCCGGGATGTTCATCTATGACTTTACAAAAGACAGTACAGGAGAATGGAATATGCTTTACCTAGGCACTAACAAAGCATTTAGTGGTTCTTTTGGGGAAGGAAATGAAGAAGAATCTACGATAGACGCAGGACCTTGGTATCAGCTATCTAGGTCTTCAGACGGAAGTAAGATTTTCTATTCTTGGACTGATACAGATACTACTTTGGGAACTACGGATAACGAATCTCCAAACTTAATCGGTAGAGCATTTGACTTAGATTCTTATAATTTAACTCCAGTTACAAATTGGACGGAAAATGATCCCACATGGAATGGGTTCATTCTTATGCCTAAAGCATCTCCAGTGGCTCTAGACGGAGATGACGGAAATACAGTTCCTACTGTCTTCATGAACCTCGATGGGAATAATGCTTTGACACCAGTTTCCTTCTGGTATGTCTCCGATGTGAGCTATGCTACTTCAGACTATACTGAGAATGCTCAATTCTTCTACAATTGTGCTCAGAATCCAATAGTAACTAACGTTGATGTAATTGAACCTTCATGTGGATCTTCCGATGGATCAATAACTGTGGCTTCATCTGGAGGACTAGGCTCCTTTTCTTTTGCGTGGGATGCAAATGCAGGACTGGCTTCTAACTCTACTGTTTCTGATCTGGCTGCTGGTGTATACACAGTGGTTCTTGAAGACTCTGTAGGATGTACTAAAAATATTTCAGTTACATTAGCTAACCAAGATGCTCCAACAATTTCGATTGAGGCTGAGAATACGTTAAACATTAGTTGTGCAGGAGAAGTAGATGGAAGTGCGACTGCTATTATTACAGGAGGAACTTCTCCTTACACTTACGAGTGGTCAAATGGAGAAACAGACTCTGTATCAGTAGAACTTCCTAGTGGAGTTTCTGAACTCAGGGTGGTTGACGCAAACAATTGTGTCAATTTTGCCACAGTTTCAATCATTGAACCTGATACTCTGTCTATAGATGCCAGTATCACAAGCGTGAGTTGTAACGGATTCAATGATGGGATTATCAACTTGAATAGTTCTGGAGGTACTGGTCAACTCAGCTATTCATGGGAAAATGGAGAGGTTAGACCTCTGTTAGATAGTCTATTAGCTGGAGAGTATACAGTAACGATCATGGATGAAAATAACTGTGATACAACTGCAACCTTCACTGTAGATGAGCCCTCAGCTCTCGTAGCCAGAGTTTCTTCTACGCCTAATGCGAATGCTTCTGAGCCATTTACGGGTACCGCTACTATAACAGCAGAACCTGGTTCAGGTACAGCTCCTTATACCTACCTATGGAGTGATGGAAGTACACAGTCATTTAACTTCGGTCTCTGTGGCGCTACCTATTTCGCCACCATAACAGATAATAATGGATGTACGACTGAAGATTCCGTGGTAGTAGAAGGTGTTGCCTGTATCACTACTTCTCTAGAAGACGAGTTGTCTGCTGGAATTAGCGTATGGGAAGTATTCCCTAACCCTTCTTCTTCCAAGATCAATCTTTCAGTTAGCCTGGAGTCTGTAGGAAACTTGCAGCTAAGCTTGGTAGATGTACAGGGTAGAACCCTACGTCAGGTACATGTAGAAAATACGCGTACCTTCAATGAAAGCTGGAACCTGTCAAGAATGACCCCAGGAATGTATTTCATTCGAATAGAAACCGATAAAGGAACTGCAAGCAGAACGCTTCTGGTTCAGTAAGGTTAGCGCTAAACAACATACTAAAGCGGCATTTCCTTTTGGATATGCCGCTTGTTTTTTGTGAGAATAGGATTGGGAATTTTTGATTCAACCACGAATGATCTAATTGACACGAATATTAGCTTACTGATTGTTATTCGTGGTCATTAGTTCATTCGTAGCTTAAAATCATTTTAAATAAGAGTTCCATACGGGATTAGACTCAAACTATCTTTTTCGAGAAATCACCTTTCCACCTTCCAACACCATCACCTCATGACTCAGATAATCTATCTCTCGCTGATCATGGCTTACAAATATCATGGCGTGTCCTTTCTCCTGCAACCAATTCTTCAGAAAGGTAAGAATCTGTACTTTGATGGGCATGTCTAATTGGGAGAGGATTTCATCGCAGATGAGGATATTGGGGTTCACCAATAAGGCTCTTAGGATATTGGCGCGTTGCAACTGACCGCCCGAGAGCTGGTGGGGAAATCTGTCGAGTAAATCCACTTCTAGACCTAACTGGCTGACGTATTCTCCCAGACAGAAAATCCATAAAGGTCTCAAGCAGGTTTTTCAGCTACATGCTAAGCGGAATACCAAGCGTTTTGAAGAAAGTCTGGAAGAA
>JBCDBC010000699.1:0-3876 GCA_039184535.1 Bacteroidota bacterium
ACTTAAGCCACCTCCTGTCAATAACAAATCTTTATCTCTGTCATTATCTATATCTGCAAAGTCAATTGAACCTTATTTTACGCCACTAAATGATTCTTCAACTGACTCGGTGAAAAGGCCCTGTCCATCATTAAGGGAGAGTTTGGTAATCAGTTTTCTTCCTGCTCATTAAGACCTGAAATTAAGACGTCTAGATTATCATCACCGTTTACATCTTCAAAAACCACGTAGCTATTAACTACTCCCTCAAATGGGACTTCTGCTCTTTCTGTAATGTTTCCACTTCCGTCATTTATATAAGATCATCTTCCTCTATTCAAAATAGAATACCAACATAGCAAGGAGTTTCCTTTGCCTCTTCATCCTTATAGGTAGACCCTTTAGTTGGTGGGGACAGTTATTTCATACTTACCTGAAAAAAGCTCCAGGAGCAGACGTTCACCTTCTTTGCTATTTTCCATTATGATCTTCATCTCAGAAACGAGCCGTCCATTTATACTGACATCTCTCAAACTTTCTCCTAATATAGATAGCTTGGCTGTCGTATTAGGAGGGACTTCCACTACATACCTATATCCGTTTTCCTCATGATACCATTCACTAACAATTCTCCCGTACATAGAATCATAATATCCTTTGGCATAGCGCATTTGCCCAGTAGGATCAGGAGTGGGCTTCAGAATAAACTGCTTAAAGCCGGGATAATCAGGATCCCTTTGAATCCCCAAAGAGTGGTTATACATCCAAGCAGCTATAGCTCCAAAAGCATAATGATTAAAGGAGTTCATGCTGTTATTTCCGCCAAACCCATTTTCAATGGTATAAGAGTTCAGGCGCTCCCATATGGTAGTGGCTCCATTCTTTACAGGGTACAGCCAGGAGGGATAGCTTTCTGATTGAACCAGCTTATAAGCTACCTCATGCTGCTCATTTGCAGACAAAGCGTCTCCCATAGAAGCAGTTCCGATAAAACCTGTCATCAAGGAAAACTCCGGTCTTTCTATCCCTAAATCATCTACATTCTTTCGGTTGATGGCCGCTACTAAATGTTTGACTGCCAGCGCATGATGATGTTCATCAAATACATGAAAGGATAAGGGAATGGCATAAGAAGCCTGGGTATCCAGTATATCTCCCTTTTTAGGTGGGTTTTTAGGTGGGGGGGTAAAACTAAAGGTCACCGCCCCAGAGTGTACTGTTTTCCCGTCTTCATTCACATAGGTACTGTTAAAGAAGGCTTTTCGTTCCTCATATTGCCTTCCAAATTCAACTGCGTCTACATTTTTCCCCAATATAGTAGCCACTCTTTGCATGATATCCAGGGTATAAACCTGATAAGTTGTCCAAAGAAGGGTATTATCATTTTTAGCATTTTCAGGACTTAACCAGTCTCCTAATGGACCTTCCATCAGGATGCCTTGCCCATTTTGTCTAGAAGCCAGGAAGCTGACATATTTTTTCATGGACTCATAGTGTTCAATTAGTAAGCTTTTGTCCCCGTACTGCTGGTAGGTTTCCCAGGCTACGATGATTCCAGCACTTCCCCATAGGGTACCCCCAAATCCATTCCCTACTGGCGCTACATCAGAAAAACGACCATTCTTCTCTTGCATATCTCTCATGGCCAGTAGGTGTCTGCGTAAAAACTGGCTGGCATGGGCCAGCCAAGTAGCTGCTCTAGAAAATACGTTGATATCGCCGTTCCACCCCATGCGTTCATTGCGGGCAGGGGTGTCCGTAGGTATGGAGAGAAAATTCCCTCTGAGCGACCATGTGATATTTTGCCACAAGCGATTAACAAGTGGGTTAGAGGTCTCAAAAGAGGAAGCTAGCTTACTTACTGAGCTAAGTACTTTTCCTTCTACCCCACTTAGTGGCAAAGCTTCTTCTAATCCTGAGATTTCCAGGAATCTGTACCCGTGAAAGGTAAATCGGGGTTGGATGATTTCATCTCCTCCTTTTAATATGTAGAGATCCTGGGTTAAAGCAGCCCGGATATTTTCCATCATGACCATCCCTTCATTTTCCTCGTATTCTACCAGATCTGGATAACGAACCTCTGCATACCTCATTCGGATCACCTCTCCTTTTTTGCCATTCTTTATCTTGATGCGAGGAACTCCTACCATATTCTGCCCCATATCATACACATATACCTTAGGGAGAACCTCCTCTACTTGCTGTGCCACTAGTGTCTTGACTATGGATACATTTTCTCCGATCTGACCGACGATATTCTGCTGATCATAGGACAAAGATCTGGCTAGCCCTATAAAGTTTCTGAAAGTGCCCGTAACAGCAGTGCCTTCTAATGGGACACTAATGGCTGATTTCCAGTTGTTATCTTGGTAATTAGCAGTAGTCCATCCATTTATGGTCGCTTCTTTGCGTGCATCATAGATTTCTCCTTGGAAAAAGCTGCCATACCTTATGGGGCCATCTGTGAATAATTTCCACTCTCCCGGCTGAGTGGTAATCACTTTTCTGCTACCGTCTTCATAGGTAATGACCATCTTGGCCAACAAGGACTGTCTGTCCCCAAAAAAATTCCAGTTCTCACCCCTGAAAGTGATGTTCCCACTCCACCAACCCTCACTTAGCCAGCCTCCCCATGCATTTTCTTGCCCCTCCCTGAGTAGATCTGTTACATCATAGGTTTGATAGAGGTGTGTTTTGTTGTATTGGGTAAGTCCAGGATTAAAATAATCCTTCCCTATCCGCTCACCATTCAGATACAGTTCATATATCCCTCTAGCTGTGGCATATATTCTGGCCTTACGAATTCTTTTATTTTCAGTAGAGAAAACCGTCCTCAGCATAGGGGCGGCATTCCGGCTAGGGTCAGCAATGAGCGTCAGGCCTCCTTTTTTTCCGTCGAGCACATAAGCTTCATCTTCAATACCGAATCTTTTCTTCTGTAGAAAATCTGAAAATATTCCCTGATAAGGACCCTGAAGACTTTCTGAGAAAAGGGTATTAGAAGGCTGGCGGTAGTGGGTAATCATAACCTCATGAAAACTGGCTTTCTGCCCCTTATCAACCTGTAGGCCTATGTCAGCCAGCATAGGAAAACAGATATAATCTCCACCTACCCCAAAGGGATTCAGGTTAAGGCCATTATTCCCAAATCCATTATTTTCTGCAAGAGTGATATTATGACTATTAGAGGTACCTCCAATGAATATCTTTACCAATCCGAACACTGATGTAAGGTAAAATTGGTGCTTGCTATACTTATTCTGCTCATTAACAAGGCGTTCCGGAATGTCAAAAGATTTGAAGGGTTTGTTTGGGGCATCCTCTGGAGAATAGCCAACTCTGTAAACGCGTAGCTTGGCGGGATTACCATCCAGTAAAGGGCTGATATCTAACTCGACTGCCACATAGCTTTCATCCTCTCCTACCTTCATTTTGTTCAGATTAAGATGTTTTGCCATTAATCTTTGATCATTTGCCCCAAAAATGAAAGCGGCTTTGGTGCTTTTTTTATGTAGCTGAAGCTGATATTGTAGCTTAAATACAGACAGGTAATGGGATTGTAAAACCATATCTTCATCTCCCCCGCCTATCCATGTAGCTCCTTCCCAGGCAGACAAATCGGGATTGGGATTCATCAGGCCTGTCTCAAACCATGAGGAGGCAATAAGCTTAGTTCCATCTACCTTCCAAACGCTTACTTCCCATTCGTAACGCATACTTGCTTCCAAAGGAGTGCCTTCATAAGGAATCCCCAGAGAATGTCCTGATTTAACCCTAGCAGTATTCCAGACTTCCGTTCCGGATTCGTCAGTTACCCGTATCTGGTAGGTAGTCTGATACACATAAATAGCTGAGCCCTCTTCCGTCATTTGCCAACTGAACAAGGGGGTAGAAACA
>JBCDBC010000700.1:0-3868 GCA_039184535.1 Bacteroidota bacterium
CCGGCCTGACCTGCTCTTCCAGTAATGGTTCTGTTTCCATAGAATTCTGAGAACTGCTTATTTCCGGTATCATGGTTGAAGGCCGGTAGAGATGAGCTGGATGATCTGCTGGACATGATTTTTGATAATGAAGAATGTGCTCGCTATCTGGCTAGAAGAATTTATACCTTCTTTGTATATCCAGAAATTCCTGCTGAGGTAGAACAAAGTATTATTATTCCATTAGCTGAGGTTATCCGAAATAATGATTATAACTTATCAGTAGCCATTAAGACTCTCCTGAGCAGTGAGCATTTCTTTGATCAGGAGAATATAGGCGTAATCATAAAATCACCCGTAGATTTTATGTTCGGGACTTTCCGTACCTGCGGAGTACCGTTTCCTTCCAATTACAGCTCCCTGTATGAGAAGTTTCAGACAGAAATCGGACCTATCTGGCTGATGGATGAGATGGGGGTAAACCTGGGAGACGCCCCTTCGGTGGCAGGCTGGCCTGCCTACTATCAGGTACCTACCTTCGACCAAAACTGGGCCACGGCTAACTCAGTCGCCATAAGGGCCCTTCGGACAGACTCACTGATTTACTGGGGATTTTGGACACCCGGAAAATTGCTAAATATTAACGTGTTGGATTTTGCTGCCTCCTTCGAGCATACTGCTAATCCGAACCTCTTCTTAGAAGAACTACTAGAGTTCCTGATGGGGTACTATGACCCTTCCCCGATTTTATTGGCAGATTTGAAGAATATCCTCCTGTCCGGTCAGGCCACAGATTCCTACTGGACCAATGCCTGGATTAACTATTTGTCTGAGCCTACTAATCAGACGAATGTCAGCATAGTGGAAAATAGGCTGAAGGGCCTCTTCCAAAAAATCCTCCAACTTCCTGAGTTCCACCTTCACTAATCTGCCTAATATGAAAAGAAGAAACTTTATCAAAACCTCCTCCTCTGTAGTGTTAGGCTCCGTGATGGGTTCTTATGGCGCCAGAGCATATTCTCAGGTGAATAACCGCATGGCTAACTTACTCTTGTCCATGGAAGACACTGACCGGGTTATGGTCATGGTATTTCTGAACGGAGGAAATGATGGACTGAACACCATAGTCCCACTAGACTATCTTTCCCAACTCAACCAGGCAAGGTCCAATATAGTCCAGCCAGAGAATTCTCTACTGAAACTTCCTGGTAAAGGGCTAGGGATGCACAGTTCCATGACGGGACTTAAGCAGCTATATGATGAGGAGAAGCTACTCATCATACAGAATGTGGGATATGACAATCCAAACTTTTCTCACTTTAGATCTACTGACATCTGGATGTCTGGATCAGACTCGGATCAGGTCATCAATAGTGGATGGACAGGAAGATACTTGAATCAAGAATACCCCAACTTCCCTTTTGGCTATCCAAATGATGAAGCACCCCATCCTCTGGCCATAGAAATAGGGAGTAACTCTTCTCTTCTATTCCAGGGGCCAGATACCAAGATGGGTCTTTCTATCAATGATCCATCCTTTTTCTATGATCTGATAGACAATGTAGAACCCCCAGTTCCAGAAGGAAGAGCCGGAGAAAAAATTGAGCTGATCCGTATTCTCCAAAGACAGTCCGAGCTATACAGCACCAGAGTAAAAGCTGCAGCAGAAGCAGTAACTACGCAAAATCCTTATCCAGATTACTCATTGGCAGAACAACTTAAAATAGTCGCAAGGCTTATTGCAGGTGGTCTACAGACCCGTCTGTACTTAGTTCAGCTGGGAGGATTTGACACACATGCCAATCAAGTTGAGCAAAACAATAAAACCCAAGGGAATCATTCATATCTCTTGAAGCACGCTTCAGATTCTATCAAAGCCTTTGTGGATGATCTGGAATTTCTGGGGATAGATAACAGAGTGATGGGCATGGTGTTCTCTGAATTTGGACGGAGAATCAGGTCCAACTTCTCCAACGGAAGTGATCACGGGACAGCAGGTCCCATGTTTATGTTTGGTCCCAACATCCAATCTGGTGTGTTAGGGGAAAATCCAGTCATTCCGGATCAGGCTAATAGTGGCAATAACCTGCAGCATGAGTTTGATTACCGACAGATATACACCAGTATTTTTGAGCAGTGGTTCTGTGTGCCTTCTCAGGAGGTAGATGAGAGCTTGCTGGGTAATTTTGAGCGCTTACCCATAGTGAAGAAAGAGATGCAGTGTAATCTGGCTACTTCCATAGATGACCATAGGCTGGATCAATCAGGACTGAGCGTATTTCCGTCTCCAGCCAGAGATCAGATTTTTGTGGAGTTTGAATCTTTGGGAGACACCGTAAGCATCCAAATCATTGGACTGGATGGAAGGGTACTCAAAGTAGCAGCCCAAAAGCAGTTCGCAGTAGGTACACAAAGTATTCCTGTGGATGTTAGCCACCTAGCTGCTGGCAATTACTTTGTTAGATATACAGGAAGAAGAGGGGTCCAGTCCAGGCAGTTTATGAAGCTATAGATAGACATACTCTTCCATGATATGATGGTCAAAGGCAACCCTTTTATGTATTTGACCATCTTCCCTTTACACACCACCGAGTCTCCAATTTTTTTAGCCAAGGTTAATTGTTAGCCCTGGTCATTAGCAACACCTAACTTCTCACACAATGTCTACTAACACCCTTATTTTAGAGGTGCAGAAACCACCTGTTTGGAGATTACATCTTATGCGAGCGCTATTCTTCCTGAATTTCATCGGTCTCGCTTTTGATAACTGGTCCACCATTCTCTTCCCAGAAGAACAACTTACCGTCCTACCGGGAGTAGCTATTAGTTTTTGGGCAGGATTCTCCTTATTGAATTTTATTGGGATCCGCTTTCCGCTGAAGATGATCCCCATTCTGCTCCTACAGTTTTTGTATAAACTGGCATGGATCATAGGCGTGTACCTACCAGCATCCCAAAATGGAGTTCTGGATGAATCCTTAAGCTCCTTCTTATGGATATGTGTAGCTGGAGTAGTCCTGAACCTTCTCATTATTCCCTGGGGCTATTTTTATCGGGCTTACCTAAAGGGATTCTTTCAGTTGAAATGATAAGAAATAAAAACTCAGCCAATCCTTCCTATGGGGATTGGCTGAGTTTCATTTATGATGTATGTTCTGGCGGTAAAGTCTTATAAGAACATTCCACCGGATGCTTCCAGTCTTTGGCCGGTAATCCACTTCGCTTCTTCGCTACATAGGTAGGCTACTACTGGTCCTATGTCATTAGGTAAACCAGCTCTTCCAAGTGCTGTAACAGAAGACACATAGGCATTCAAATCCGAATTGTCTCTCACGGCTCCTCCGCCAAAATCTGTTTCTATAGCGCCAGGCGCTACTACATTTACACGAATCCCTTTTTCTCCCAATTCTCTGGCCTGATACTTTGTTAGCGTCTCTAGTCCCCCCTTCATGGCGCCATAGGCAGAATATCCGGGAAGAGAAAAACGCGCTAAGCCCGAAGACACATTAACTACTGAGCCACCTTCTCTCATCATAGGCAAACTTTTTTGAGTTAAGAAGAAAGGGCTCTTGAAGTGAATGTTCATCAGCAGGTCAAACTGTTCTTCTGTAGTCTCACTAAATCCGGCATGTACGCCTATTCCAGCATTGTTTACCAGATAATCAAAGTGATCTGACCCGAATTCACTTTTCAGGGTAGTACTCAATTCTGTCAAGAAACTATCGAAGGTAGAAGGGTCTGCTACATTTAACTGAAGAGCTGCCGACTTCAATCCCATAGCCTGAATGTCACTAACTACTTCCTTAGCTAAATCATCCCGACTATTGTAGGTCAGAACTACATGATGACCTTTTTGGGCCAGGCTCATAGCCATATCTTTTCCTAATCC
>JBCDBC010000701.1:0-3867 GCA_039184535.1 Bacteroidota bacterium
ATAATGCTTTCCCCCTTGTATATAACCAACCTTTTTCCCTTTCTCCAGTAAAATAAGTAAATTGGTCTAATCTATATGGGATACAAACACCAGGCAGAAGATATCATCAATACTGGTATGGAGCTTATCCGAACTAAGGGCTACCATAATGTAGGTATTAATGAAATCCTTAAAGCCTCCAATATACCCAAAGGCTCGTTTTATAATTTCTTTGCCTCTAAAGAAGACTTTGCCAGAAAGGCTTTAGATAGCTATGGAAGCTCTTCTCTGGAGATGATTAAATCATTTCTCAGAAATGAGGTACTTTCCCCCATCCATAGATTAAAATCGTTTTACAGCTACCTAATTGATGCCAATGAGCAAGAAGGCTATGTAGGTGGATGTCTCATCAATACTATTTCCATGGAAGTAGGAGGATTAAATCCGGTTTTGGCTAAAGGGGCTGATCAAAACTTCAACACCTGGCTGGATGAAATAGCAATATGCGTAAAAGAAGGACAGGAGAAGGGAGAAATCAGAACAGATTATCCTCCAAGAGAATTAGCAGAATACATGCATGTAGGCACCTATGGGGCGTTCTCACGAATGAAAATGACCAAAAATAGACTGTACCTGGACAGCTGGTTTGAGATAACTTTCAACTTTATAGAAACTTAATCTTTTTTTTATCGTTAAAATAAAACAAACTGGTCTAATTTATTTTATCATCACTTTTCCTATATGAACCTATCAACGAGAGCTTTCAGTTTATTCACTTTCATGCTTGGAATGAGTGTTTCTCTTTTCGCTCAGAAAATGGATAAGAAATACAAAACCTTTACCGTAGAGCGGGGCATGTCCGTACCCGCGGAAAAGGTCTGGCAATTCATCGCAGAGGATTATGGCGCTATTGCTAATTCTCATCCCAAAATCTGGTATGCTGGATATGAGAATGGATCCCTGAAGGGGGAATTAGGCGCACAGCGAAAATGCGACTTTAATAAGAAGGGAACCAAAGTCCTACACGAGAAAATTGTGGACTGGAACCCAGAAGAAATGCAGTTCACCAATAGAGTCTTAAAAGCAGGTGGTTTTCCGGTAGACATAGAAAATACAAGGGCTTTCTACGCTGTGAAAGAGGTAGGTGCCAATAAATCTGTGATGTCATTCACCATGCAATTTAGGACTAAACCTGCCTTTATAGGTGGTATGGCTAAGGGACAATTCAAAAGGCTAATTGCAGACTATCTGTTAGCTGTAGAACATCATGTAATGACAGGTGAAGTAGTCAATGCCAAGACCGGAAATTTCAAGGAGATCAAAAAGCAGTACAGCCGCTAAAGAAGTAAGGTTGTTATATGTCTAACTATAGTTCCCTAAAGTTGAGGGTTGGTCATTTGGCCAGCTCTTTTTGCAATTATATTGATCATTGTGTGTCTCTATCTTAAAGAACCACATTGACCCTCTCCATATACAAAGTTTTTCCCCTCTGTTCCCCATGGTTGATACTAGGTATTTTCTTATTCATAGGTTCCCCATCCACGGCTCAGGAAATTCCCTACGAGTCCCTCTCCCATAGACTTATTGAGCTTTATGACCTGGATCAGGCCAATAGAATGAAACTCTTCACCAATCAGGTTTCGTCAGAGGAAAGACCTGCCTTTCTTAAGGAACTTCGGAAGCAGGATTCTCTCAATCAACAGGAAGTCATTCAGATTCTGGATACATACGGATGGTTACCCTCCTCTTCCATAGGAGAAAAAGCAGCTACCAGTCTATTTCTTGTGATTCAACATGCAGGCTTAGCCATTATGGAGAAATACTATCCTTTGCTAAAGGAACAATCAGAGCAACAGGAAGCTCGCACCATGTATGCAGCCATGATGGAGGACCGTATACTTATGTATCAGGGTAAAAAACAAATCTATGGCTCCCAAGCGAGTTCAAGGCCATCTGCTAGTGGAGAAGGAAATGAAAGTTTTATTTGGCCCATAGAAGAGGTAGAAGGAGTAAACGAAAGAAGAAAAGAAGTAGGATTTCCCTCCACAGTAGAAGAAAACGCGTTAAGGTTGAGTGCTATATTTGATCCTAAAGAACCCTTGCTACAAGAAAATAACTAAGCCTAAAAGAGAACTATATATTTTTTACACACTTAACAATGTTTCTATGAAATACACTTGTGAAATTGACCTAGCGCTGCCCATCAGTAAAGTGATCGAACTCTTTGACAATCCTGATAACATGTCCAAGTGGCAACCCGGCCTGGTCAGCTTTGAACATCTGAGTGGAGAACCTGGTCAGCCTGGGGCTAGATCCAAACTCTTGTATGATATGAATGGGAGAAAGATGGAAATGATAGAAACCATAGATGAAAAAAATCTCCCTACTCACCTCTCAGGAACCTATACCACTAAGGGCGTAACAAACCACATGCGGAATGAATTTATCTCTACCGGTAGCACTAAGACCAAATGGAAATCTCACAACATCTTTAAGTTTTCAGGTTTCATGGCTATCATGTCTCTGTTCATGAAAGGCGCATTCAGTAAACAAACCCAGAAATATATGGATCAGTTCAAGGCTTTTGCTGAAGCAGAATCTTGATCTTTTACCAAACCACGTCCTTATCCTGCTGAATTTCTTCCCTAAAGCGCTGAACCCATATTTCAGAGTTAGGGTTAGCTGTAGGCGCATAATAGAAGGGAGGAAACTGAGCTTCTTCCAGTGGTAGTTCTAAATACCTGAGAATATCCTTCAAGATCCGCTCAGGTGCAGCTACAAAATCTTCATAGACTACCGTATAAGGCACAATCTTATATTTGCTGAAGTATGCCTGGGTAGCGCATTCCTTGAGAATAATCTGATTATAGAGGGTGAGTAAGGCATTATAGATGTACTTATCCTCATAAAAGCTTTTCTCATTTTGGTGTTTTTGTCCGGCCTCTACATGCCATACATTATCCTGGATGGCCTGCCACCAGGAAACAGCCTGCCTGATTTTATTCCTCCTCGTGAGAAAAATATGCTTAGCATTGGGGATGAGGTGTCCGAAAATTACCTCCATATTTTCCTCCTTAGGGATTCCTCTGAGCTTTTTGAGTTCTTCAAATAGGGATTGGAAGTGAGTAGTAGTGTAGGAATGCTTAATGCCAAAGACGCCATTTTCTGAAGAGCCTACCTTATGTAGATTGGCTTGTAGATCCTCGTAGGTGGTGGCTCCGTGCTGATCAGCCAGGGTATCATAGCCAATTTTATTGAAGTATTCTCCAGCTTTGCCAGCTATACCTGTTCTCTCCAGGCTTTTACATAGAAGGGTACTTCCAGTACGCTGGGTAAACCATATTCGAAAGAAGGTAGTAGGTTTCATGAATAGTCTTTATTTAGGAATTACCTAAATAAAAGAAAGGTCAGTCTCGGTGAGCTTCTAACTTTTTATCAAATCGAATAACGTTAATATTCTTTTTGAAATAGTAAAAGCCATACAAAGACTCACTGAACCACGAAGCATGTAAAAAGATTATATCTTTTGAGTAAGCTCCTCTCTCCAATAGATTATTATCATAGAAGAAATTGATCATCTCAAATTCAGGAGTTCTGTAAAATAATTTATCCGTAGGCGTGATTTTTACCTCCTCCTTATCTCTCGTAAGAAAAGCCTGGTGAAAGAACATAGATCTGGTATTTCTTCCGAATCTTATATTTTTGTTAAATACACTTACGATGAAAGTATCTTTGGAGAACTGAGCTAAACCTATTGGGGAGGATGGCCCTATTTTTTGAAGGGCAGAAGTACCTTGTAAAGTATGTATGAACCCAGCTGTTCCACTATACCCTTTCTTCCTTCCAAAATATTCTTGAACCTCAGTATCATTTTCTATGACTTTAACG
>JBCDBC010000702.1:0-3862 GCA_039184535.1 Bacteroidota bacterium
CTCATGAGGTGGTGGATAGCTGCATTTCTGCTGCCTTTACCTTGCTACATCTCTTATGGTTTCTACCAACAAGCTTTCCTGAATACCCCCTTCGGTGATCAACCTATGCCTACATTTGCGCTGGGATTATTTATGATATTCATCTGGAGTTTATGCCTCTATCCTTTTTTTGTGGTTTTGGAAACCATTATTAATCAGGAAGGAATTTTCTTTCGTCTTTCCCCCACTCATACTCAGTTCAAAAAAATTAGTTGGGAAGAAATTACCTCTGTAAAGATTGATGCTTACCGAGAAAAGGGAGAGGTAAATATGTACATGGCCTTTTTCGGGACCACTGATAATGTCTACAAGATGTTTGGATGGCACGCCATAGAAGTCCTGGCTGAGGATAATGAAAAATGGTGGATAGGCACTCAAACCCCTAAAGCCGCCCAAAACTCTCTCATAGAAATACGTAGTGAAAAACTGGTAATTTCTGAAGAGTAGACTAGGAATTTTCTTCCCTTATAGCATCATACAGTAGCTGGTGGATGCTTTCCCTGATTTGGTAAGTGTTAAGTTTCCAGTTCCTGGAGGAAGGGTGAATACGATTGGATAGAAAAACGAAAATCAGCTCTTCATCTCGGTCTACCCACACGCAAGTACCTGTAAATCCTGTATGACCGAAGGTGTTACGAGAAGCACTCCCAGCCATATTATTCCCTCTCTCATTTTTCATATCAAAGCCATAGGCTCTTCTTCCTATTTTTCGAGTGGTGAATTCCTGAACGGTTTGTGGAAGGAAAAAGCGCTCCTGCCCATATATCCCATTATTCAAGAGCATCTGCATAATGATGGCCAGATCATTTGCATTCGAAAATAAGCCCGCGTTCCCTGAGACGCCACCCAATAAAGCTGCAGTAGGATCATGAACATACCCCCTCAATAATTGTCTACGCCAGCGAGAATCATTCTCCGTAGGAATCAGTCTTCTGCCATTAATACTTTCTCTGGGCAAGTATCTCAAAGTAGTTAGACCAAGCGGTTCATAAATTTTACGGTCTATCCACTGATGGAAGGGCTGCCTAGTCAGGCTATCTACCACGGACTTAAGCAGAATCATGTTTACATCGCTGTATTCATATTCATTGCCTCTATACCTCCTTAAGGACTTCGTCTGCATCCAGATAGAGTCGATATAGTCATTTCTCAGGTATAGATCCCCGGCTACCTTTATGGAATAGCTTTCAGAAGGTGCTTTTCTATAAAGGTTACTTGCCTTTCTGTTAAAGTACCTGATCAGTGGAAGGCTGGCTGGCAATCCGGAATGATGTGTCAACAAATCTTTTATTTGTATACCTGCAAGTTCTGACTTCCGCTGTGTACCTATAGTAACAGGTCTGAACACTACCACCATAGAATCACTGACAGCCTTTACTTCATCTCCGCTGACGGGAATGGAAAAGTCCTGCTCTACTTGTTTAAGGGCTTCAATTCTATCTGCATTTTCCTGTAGCTCCTGCTGGTACTGAGCCAGGGAAATGGTATCTGCCTGAAGAGGAACGCCTTCACCTGAGACTGCCTCATTTACCCATACGTCCATGTTCTTGAAGTAGGAACTCAACCTGCCATTCAGGGATAAGCTGCCTCTCTCCGACAGATTCATAGTAGCCAGAGTAGTAGCAGCTATCTTGGTAATAGAGGCTATGTCATAGAGATCTGTTTCCTGTACCTCTCTTCTTCTGGAATAGGTGTGATGTCCCAATCCTTTATGGTAAACAATTTTCCCTTTTCTGGCCACCAATACCTGGGCTCCAGGAAAGGCTCTCTTTCCTATTCCAAATTCAACTATGGAATCCAGGGAAGCCAGGACTTCACTATCCATACCTACGCCCTCAGGAACACTATACCCCAGGCGGGAAACCTCTTTCCTCAAGCCCGTTTTCTGCAAGCGTCCTCCATTTACAGCTATTTCCACCCCTTTAATTCCAGTCCCTCCCATCAGCATCTGTGCTGCCTGTATCTGGGCCAGTTCTGTCTTTTCTGGAATTTGTAATAAGCTGATGGTTCTACTGTGGATTTTAGCCAGATTTTCTGACTTTATCCCCAGCACAATCACCGGACTCCTTTCTGACAATCTATTGATAGAGGTAATGAACTCCTTATCCTTGATAGAGTCTGGCTTAACCCCATTATAGGCTACTATAAGGGGATCATACTTTCTATACCTTCCTATATTTAGGGGCCTCAGCCCGCTCTCTGAATCATATGAGATTTTCTCTGAGGACACCCTGGTATAGGTATTCAGCATCCTTTCTAGTGGGAGCATTTCATCCCCTATGGTAAGCAGGTGTGCTCTTCTTCTGTGGAAACTTTTTATAGGAATCAGTTGAAGTGAGTCCTGGTAAAGTACGGAAGTATTCTCAAGGAGAATTTCATTCACTACCGTAGCCAGTTCCGGTCTAATTTTAGCTGTTTCTTCAGATTTAACCCGAGCATGAAAACTTACCGCTCCCGACCATGCTTTAGCCATGAGGATGCGTTTGACTTTTTGGTCTAGTTCCCGATAAGAGATGAATTCTTTCTCTAACAGGTCTTTCATCACAGCTACCACCTGGGGGACCTGATCTCTGACCAATATCATATCTGCACCCGCCCTCAGCATATCCCGAATTTCATAGTATACGTCTATGTCCGAGATGATTTCATCATCTAACTGAGTAAATACCAGCCCCTTAAAACCCAATCTGCTTCTGATTTGGTTTCGGTAAATTTTATCTGCTTCTCCATAGACCAACTGGTTTACCTGAGAAGTATCCAGCAAAAGCCCTGATACTCCGTTTCCACTTAGTTGGTGAAAAGGATACATCACACTATCCCATACCAGGGTATCTCTCCAATCAGCCTGACCTACCGGGTCAAATTGGAAACAGGGAAAAATCTCATTGTCTTGTAAGCTGGTCCCGAATAAAATGTTTCTATCTATGGTGTAGGGATCTTGAGAATTCTGCTGGGTGAATAAGACCTGGCTTCCTATCTCCTTTCCTTGTTGGCCTATTCTTCTAGAAAGTATTCCCAGGACGGAGGTATCCTGGATAGAGGCCAGAGATCTATCTTCTGGAACATGTACGATATCTTTTGCCCGAATCTGGCCAAAGGTGCCTATCAGGAGAGGGAGTCTAGAATAAGCCTGATACAGACGGGCTCTTTTGGCCTGTTGAGAAGCGGAGTAGTTTTTGAAAGCTATTCCACCCGGATAATAGGAGGTAAGCCAGCTAGATACTTTGGGGACATCCTTCCCCTGCACAGTATCTACATCAGCCACTGTCATAATCATCTGTCCTATCTTCTCTTCCAGGGTAAGTTTCAGCATGACTGAATCTACCCATCTGGATTTTACAGAAATGAAAGGCACTTCTTTTTTGCGTTCCCTTTCCTTCTTTTCCGCCTGATACCACGTAGCTAGCCATACCGTGCCTAAACACAGTACAAAAGCCCATAACATCAAATGCCGGAATTTCATGTTCCAGATTTTTTAATAAGTGAAACTGGCGAATAAGAATCCGCTTTATAGTTAATGGTTAAAGGCCGATAAAGGAAACTACTTTAAAAACGTTAAAGTGGCGCTTTGCGTTTTGCAAAATCTCTCTAATTATAATTTTTTCTTCTGAGAGTTATCACAAGTTTCGGATAAACGGTCAATACCATTTTTATGCTGAATAGTACTTCCCCACTGTCTGAAGAATAATTTGCTCCTTTTCCCATCCTTTATTCATTCCCTAAATGACTTGGTTCACTCTTGAATTACCCGCTTTGACGTAGCTTCATTTCATGCTTTTTTACAAATCGTATTATTTGAGTACAAGTTAAGTCCTCAATCCGA
>JBCDBC010000703.1:0-3861 GCA_039184535.1 Bacteroidota bacterium
CAGAATCTCAGCTATCTTATTCTTATCCAGGGCTCCACTATCCTGGCTGTTAGATACCTTGTCTATGGTATTTCTCAGTCTTTCTTCATTGAAAGGCTTAAGAAGATAATCCAGTGCGTTTAGCTCAAACGCTTTAATGGCATGCTCACTATAGGCTGTAGCAAATACTACGGCCGGCATTTTTTCTAAATCTATATTCTCTGCTACCTCTAACCCATTCATACCTGGCATCTCAATATCCAGGAATACAAGATCTGGTTTAAGGGACTGGATGTGCTCTAACGCATCAAATCCATTTTCTGCTGCATGAACAAGTTCTACGCTGGTGATTTTCTGAAGCAGGCGCTTCATTTTATTGCGAGCTGGAAGTTCATCATCAGCTATTAATACGCGGAGTTTTGACATACGTGTTTGTCGGTTTTAATCTAATTCATTGAACAAATAACCTCACCAATATTTCTTATGAAAACTATTTTTCCTAAAAATCTATTGTATGATTCCCTAAAAATTGTGGGATTACCGGTCTCTACTGAGATTCGGAACAAGTACAATAGGTACTTTGAACCTAACAAGCGTTCCATTACCTGTATTCTCAAAGTATAGAAGATTCTTGGTCTGATACAGATTTTCAAATCTTCTGATCGTGTTACTTAAGCCAGTACTTTTGTAAATCCTATCCAAATCTATTCCGGGCCCATTATCTTCTACCTCACACACCAGATGATTATCTTCTTTGTATGACTTAATAGAGACATGGCCGGGATGAAGAATTTTGGAAATACCGTGTTTAATACAATTTTCTATCAGTGTCTGTAGGACAAAGGCAGGTATTTCTACCTCCTCCGTTCCGGGCTCTATTTGGGTATGAACCGTAAGTCTTTCCCCAAATCTAATTTTCTCCAGGTCCAGATAAGTAGCCACCAGCTTAAACTCATTCCCGAAGGGAACCAGATTTTTATTGGATTCTTTAGTCGTGTACCTGAATATGTATGATAATTTTTCGATTGCGTCTTCTGCTCTTTCCGGAGACTCGTGTACCAGCTCTGTTAGGGAGTTCAGGGTGTTAAAGAGGAAGTGTGGGTTGATCTGAGAACGCAGGGCCATCAAGTCTGCCTCATACTTAGCCTGAATCAGTTCTTTCTCCCTGGTATTCAGCATAATGATGTTCAGCGTCAATTGCGTTTGCTGCACCAACTGTGAGATGATCTCAAGGTCAGCCAGGTTATATACCCCTCTCTTCTTCTTACCCAGCATCAGAAGTGCATAGCTTTCCTCACTTACCGTAATGGGAGATACCAGGGTATAAGCAGAGCGTAAGACCAGATTCTCCAGTTCTTCCTCCAGTCTGAAGGGCGCAATCTCTTTATTCTTGGACCAGACAGTGTGGTTGGCAGTCAATTGCTGGTAGATTCTCTCTTGCTTCTCATTATAGCGTTTCTCTGCTCCCTCTGACACCATGGGGATATCACTCTTCCACCATAGGTGTACAGTCTCTGCCTCAAAGTAATCATTCAGTTGCTCCACCAGATCCTTTCTTAAGGAATGAGAAGAAGTATAGCGGGGAATTTGAGCAATAAAAGATTTTATGTTTGTGTCTTTCTCTCGTTGAGAAGTGGTAAAGTACTTGCTAAACTTATTGCGGTTACTAATATACACCCAACGCATGAAAATGATGGCCCCTAAAAGGGTCAAAAACTCTAGTTCCTTGCGGAAAGAATTATTGGTAAGTACATATCCAGATAGTTGTGAAATGAGGACGTATAGAGAAATGGTGAATACAAAGAAAATGATGTACTGAAAGGTAGTAGTTACCACCAATCTTACTTTCCCAAACTGCAGCTGGAAAAAGGTAGCATTCACCAGTGGGAAGACCAGGATCAACTGGTAGGCCGCCAGCATATCTTCATTATTAGGGAAGACAAAACCCGGATTAAATATATAGTACCCCAGCATAATGCTGGAAATAAATGCTATGACGATAGCTGCTCCTACTTGCCTTAATGTTTTCTGTTCCCAAGTAGCTAATACATGCAAAAAGACACCTGCTACCAAATGCACAAAAAAGAATATATAACAGTACTGTTCTAATAAATCATGGTAGAACTTGAGCTGGTTCCTCACATAAATGATGTCGTAAAAGTGATAGATGAGGAAGGCTCCTAGCAAGAGAGAGGGAATGGAGAAAAGAATATTCTTTCCTTCAGATTTAAATAGAAAATAGCAGATCACATATAAGAAAAGAAGAATAGCGTATCCCAGAATGAATAGCTTTTCCGTGTAGAGCACAGTAGAGAACTTAGTAAAGTCTTCTCTTAGGAGCAGATAAAAGAGCCGTCCAAACTGGAGCAGGTAAAATAGGATGGCGATGGTCACTACCCCTATGAGAGAGGCTTTCCCGTATAAATTTCCTCTCACGAGTGGTAGAAGAATGGCAAAGATGATAATGGCCAGAAAGGCACTACCTGCTATCACCCAGAGGGAAACTGTCCAGTACCCCCCATTGTCATTAAAAGAAAATGCAAGCCTGAAGCCGTTCACCACATAGGGGCGCTTCTCCTGCATGATCTGAATATTATTAGGTCTTTCTACCTCAAAGACAAAAGTTCTGTTAGGAAGGGCAGAGCGCGTAATGTTATCTACTACTTCTACTTTACGGATAGGCTCTCCATCTATTTCCTTTAACCTATCCCCTACCTTAATATCATTAACTTGCTCTATAGCTTTGTAGGAAAGGAGTGGATGTACACTTTCTGCAAATATGCCAGCTTCTCTTTCTTCCCAGTTAACCCAATCATTCCCTTCAAACTCTGCCTCTACCTGATCAGTCTCATGAAAAAGGGTAATTACCTGCTTATTCAGAAAAAAAGTATAGCCCATGAGAAGGAGTGCTACATAAAATACTCCTAACACACCAAACCATACCCATTTCATTTTACTCATTAAGAGGCGGAATTTTTTGAGGAAGTTTATATTACGTAAAAGTGTGAAATTTAACGAATCTATTCAGTCAATATTTGGCTATATCTGACTTTAAGGGGGCATTCAAGCTTGTTTTCGGCTAAAAATAAAAAACTAGGGGATCTCAATCTATACCTAGATGGATCGACCCTAGCCCTTGCTCTTGTAATTCCAGGTTTACCGTCCTGCTTTGATACAATGTTAGGGAAAGTAGGAATGAGTAGTATAATCGTATAGTCCGAGTGGTAACAATTAACGTTAGAACCGTAAATTTGGAAGAACGAACTGATTTAGTTCAAACTCTCTAACTTTCCCAATTCTCATATTCTCCTTAATATTTTTTTAATTTTTCATACCACCATTTAAGATTAGGGTTGCACTTTAAGTCGTACATTAACCCCGAAAGACCTCAATTAATTCTGAAAACGTGATCACGCCAGAAGAAGAACGGCTTGTAGAGGGCTGCCTACGTCAGGAGAGAAAAGCGCAAAAAATGCTGTATGACCGGTATAAGGACGCTATGTATACCCTATGCCTAAGAATTACTGGAGATAGTGATTTGGCTGGAGACGCTATGCAAGAAGCTTTTTTAGGCGTTTTCAATGGTCTAGGTAGCTTCAGAAGAGCCTCCACGCTAGGTGCATGGATAAAAACCATAGTGGTTAGACATGCTTACAAGAGATTACGAAAAGAGATACGCACTATCAGTTGGGAAGAGGCTCAGGTCGCAGAGCCTTCTTCCCATACTCTTCCCATGGAAGCCGAGTACTTAGAAAAGGCCATAGAAGAATTACCCGTTGGTTATAGGACCGTCTTTGTACTTACAGAACTGGAAGGGTATAAGCATCATGAAGTAGCAGAGATTCTAGGAATAGCTACAGGCACCTCCAAGTCCCAGCTATA
>JBCDBC010000704.1:0-3859 GCA_039184535.1 Bacteroidota bacterium
CTCCGGACTCGTCTAAACCAGAAGTCTGGATTATTTATAACCGGGCTTACCCTACTAAACTGTTTCCATTCATTGACTCTCTGAAACTAACAAACACACCTATACTTGCTTTAGGGAAAAATGAATTTGTTGGATCTTCATATAACTTTAGCGTATTTGATAGCTCTGCCTTTCTGATGATCTCAGTCCATGAACATGGACAATCATTCTCTATTTCTCAAGAAAAGCAAGAGATCTGGCATAAAGACAGCTTATTTAATTCATCAACCAAGTCTTTTCCCACACTCCCACTCTCTTATGGGAAAGTAAGCTTAGGCAAAGGGACTTATACACTCCACTCACATTCCCTACTCCAAAACAGTTCTACAAATTTTGAGTATCCTTTTCTAGAGGTCCCAGAGGAAGGGAAATATGCAGGGTTGTACTTAATCCCGATGGATACCATCCAAAGGCAATATTTTGATTCCATAGAGCAACATTTTCAGGAGAATATGTACAGAGTATCTCCCCCTGCCACAAACAGACATCGAATTCATCACGTAGAGGATAGCTTATACTGGCTAAGTAATGCCAATTTCTTTGATGGGTTTCAGAAGGTAGTCTTGAAAGATAGGTCTATCTGGAGTCAGGAAAGAGTTTTAGATACTGTTTACCGTTCTGGGAAAATCAAAAAGTGGCTCACTGAACACACCTTACCGCTAGATGAGAGATTTGTTCTTTTGATAGGAGGAGGACATGCTTTTTACAGGTTAGGAGGAATGACGTATCCCATGGCCATTCTTGATACTGAAACGGAAAAACTCATAGAGATAAGGCACAATTTGGCTGATTTCCCTCAATTTGAAAATCCTGGTTATGGATATCTCATCTATCAAACTTATCAGGATGAATATGGAGATATATGGATTGGAACCTCTTCTCACGGTCAGCTTAAGTTTAAACTACCTAACAACTGGCAGAATGAACAGGAAATTCCCATCCAATTAAAGTCAGTGAAACTAGTAGATGACACTAAAACCCTTCTAAGAACAAATACCTTCATCTTTGATATCCATCCAGATCCTTATGGAAACCTATGGGTAGGAAGTCTCAAAGATGGTATTTCCAAAATAGATATTGAGCAGAGGAGTATAAAAAAACCTAATTATCCAAAGTGGCTTTCCATTGAGAAATTTCATCCTGAAGTAATTGAATGGGGGAATACTTTTTGGACAGATAGAGAAGATAAAACCTGGCTTACCCAGTATCCAGATATACTGGGATGGTATGATGCTACTAATAATACCTTTCAAAAGGTTTCTAACTTCAACGCGAATTTTAGTGATGCTTTTAGAGGGATTATATTTGAAGATTCAAGGGATCACCTCTGGGCGCTTTCGAAACGAGAATCTCTTGCCAGAATTCATAAAAACACTTATAAGGTTGATCTATTCCCTTTTCCAGAAGGCTGCCCCATTAATAGGGTATTTGAGGATGGGAAAGGGAAGATTTGGGCCATAGATATGTGTAGCAACTTCTACCAGATAGATGAGCAGAAAAAAGTATTTAATCCTGTCAATGTATATAGTGATGAATCTAGTGTAAAGAAATGGGATGGAGCCTTTACAGCAAAGAGTGACTCACAAGGTAACTCCTGGATTACCTTTCACGCAGGTGGATTAGGTAAGCTTTCCTATACAACATCATCCCAGGGAACAGATTCACTGGTTTTCACAGAATATATTCCTGATCAAAGATGTATAGCACTACATGTAGAAGAAGACCTGCTTTATATAGGAAGTCCAGATGGGCTGATGGTCTTCGACCCTGAAAAAGAGGAAGTCATTGAAGAGTTAGATCATGAAAGTGGTTTTGACGGAAGGTGGGTCATGTTTATTTGGGTGGATAAACAAAAAAGAATTTGGTTCAGTGATGAGTATACCTTTTCATTTTATGATCCTCAATTAAAAAGAACCTTTACCCCAAAGGAACTATCATACCTAACAAATTTTGATCCGCCAACTGTATCTAAGAATGGAATTTTAAGTATAGGCGTAAAAGATGGGCTAATACGGGTAAATACTAATACCTACCAAGTTGATCAATCTCCTCCTAAGATTAATCTGGAAAAATTAGTTTCTCGTGGTAAGGAAAAAGAGACCTCTTTTAACCTTCTTTCTAAAAACCCTAAAGAATCCTTTAGAATTCCTTTCTCTTTAAATTCTCTGGAAATTCAATACACTGGCATCCACTATGATGATCCTCTAAAAAATCGATTCCAGTACCAGCTAGTAGGCGTAGATGATGATTGGGTAGATGCTGGACTAGAAAGAACAGCCCGATACCCAAATCTGCCAGCAGGTACTTACACCTTCCAGGTAAAAGCTGCCAATGCCAATGGCTTTTGGTCAGAGGTAGAAAGTGTTACCTTCCAAATTCTACCCCCTTGGTGGCGTACATGGTGGGCCTACACCCTGTATCTGCTCGCCATTGCGAGTCTAGTGTATGCCTTCTACCAATTCCAGCTTAACAGACAACTAGCAGAAGCAGAGGCAAATAAGTTCCGTGAAATCGACGAAGTCAAATCTCGCTTATACACCAATATCACGCATGAATTCCGGACTCCACTTACCATCATAGACGGACTTACAGATCAAATAAAAGGCTTCGATAAACTTAGACATATCATCAAGCGGAATACCGGGCAACTCCTTAATCTGGTAAATCAGTTACTGGATTTAGCCAAAATGGAAGAGGGGAAACTGGCAATTGATTATATACAGGCAGATGTGATCCCCTTTATCCATTCTGTAAGTGATACATTTAACAATGTAGCAGAAGCCAAAAACATCCACTTCATGGTAAGCTCGGAACTTAAGGAGCTATATATGGATTTCGATAAGGAGAAACTCCAGCATATTCTCACTAACCTACTTTCAAATGCCCTAAAATTTACGCCTGAAGGAGGAAAAGTAGAACTGTTAGCCGACAAAGCTGAAGAGAACCAGTTCAGAATTCACGTAAAGGATAGTGGGATAGGAATACCTGAGGACAAGCTCCCCCATATCTTCGATAGGTTTTACCAGGGAGATCAAAGTGATACGCGTAAGTGGGAAGGCACTGGAATAGGACTGGCCTTAGTAAAAGAACTTACCCATCTCTTAGATGGGAAAATTGAAGTAGTCAGTAATGAGGATACAGGGTCTACTTTTTCAGTTACACTGCCCATCATGAATGAGGCCCCATTAACAGAAATAGCCCCTTTGACTCCTACCTTTACTGTTGGAAATTCTCCAGTAGTACAAAAAGAGAATTTTATCCTAAGTCTTGAACCACAAGCTCCCAGGGCCTTAATAGTAGAGGATAATGAAGACGTTATTTTTTACCTAAAAACGCAGCTTAGCAAATCCTACCAACTGATGGTAGCCAGAAATGGTCGAGAGGGGATTGAAAGAGCTGTAAATCTCATCCCAGATATCATTGTAAGTGATATAATGATGCCTGAGGTAGATGGGCTGGAATTATGTCAAACGCTGAAAAACAACCCTCATACAAGTCATATCCCCATCATCCTTCTCACGGCAAAGGGGGATCTGGAGTCAAAAATTTCTGGCTTGTCAAAAGGAGCTGATGCATACCTACCAAAACCCTTTAATCAGAAAGAACTGGAGATTAGACTGGAACAACTGATAGCCTCTCGGAAAAAGATGCAGCAACAGTTTTCGAAAGGTAAATGGGGTGAAATAGAATTGCCACAGAATCCACAACTTCGACAGGAATATGAATTCCTGAAAAAAGTGACAGATTATATTAAAGCAAACCTAAGTGATGAGGACTTAAGTATTCCCAAGATAGCTGGTGAAGTGAATATGGAGAGAAG
>JBCDBC010000705.1:0-3859 GCA_039184535.1 Bacteroidota bacterium
CTTGCCCTATTTGATTGACTAGAAGTGCACCAGTAAGATCAAAAACTTGTAGAGAATATGTCCCTGAACCTACTTCCACAAAGAGAAAGTCCTGAGTAGGATTGGGGTAAAAGCGGACAGAGGCCGTGAACTCTTCATCGAGGGAAGTAGTGATTCCGGTAAGTTCCAGATTTCCATTCTCATCAAAGGGGTCTGCCCATTTCTCATTGGTGTACATATCTGATCCTGTAAGGGTTTTTAGGAAAGCTACCAGATCTTCTTTCTCTGTATCTGTAAGATTGAGGACTTGTAGATTCCCTCCGGGCCTTAAGCGAGGATCTACAGGTGCACCCGGACGAAACTGAGCGCTTTGGGCAATATTATCGTAATGATCCAGCACTTCTTCCAGGCTCCCAAATGCAGCCGTATGCATAAGATTCCCATTTAGAACACCATCAGGATTGATCATATCCCTAAGAGAAGGTGATCGGGTGATCCCTGCATCCAGCTCATCACTACCTGCTGAAACTAATACACCATTGCTTCCGGAATTAGGATCTATGTCAAACTCAGGAGGTCTATGGCAACCCGCACAACCAGCACCTCCTCCTATTCTGATTCCATTCGGATCTCGCTGTGGAGGTGCTAGAAAAAGGTTCTTCCCTCTATTCTCTGATGCCGTAAAGTTGGAGAAGTTTCCTCCGTCATTAGGTGCCATGGCCCTGCCTGCATCATACTTGGAATCAAAGGACTGTATGCTTCTTACAAACTGCGCAATGGCCTGCTGCATTCTGGCTTCTGTAATCTCAGCATCTCCAAAAGCCAACGTAAATAGCTCTGGATAGTAGGAGATTCTCTCCATTCTCTCTATCAGATCAATGAGATTTGGATCTCCGTTCGTTCCAATAAATCCCATTTCCGCATGGTCTTGTATGGGCTGAGTAGTTTGGGCTTCAAGGGTAGCCGCACGCTCATCCCAGAAGAACCTCTCTTCTTCCCCAAAACGGGCATTGACCAAACGCATGGAATGCCTTCCGGTGAGTCCATTGGCTCCAATACTTACAGTGTTTGGATCACCAAAGGCAAACTGCTGTTGGTGGCAAGAGGCACAAGAGGTGGAGAAGTTTACTGACAAACTTTTGTCATAAAATAGCACCCTCCCCAAAGTAGCTCCTTCATCAGTAATGGAATTAGATACTGTATTATCCTGGGTGATGTAGGTAGGGAAAATCTGACCTTGATAATTGAGGAGTTGGTCTAGGTCAATACCGGCTGACATTAAACTGAGGGCTAACAAGCATAACAGCGGGAGGCGAAAAAATCTTCTCATGGTCCTGATAGTGAATATAATTGTGTCTTCATTAGGATAAGGCTGCTATTCTTGTTTTGTACTCAGGACATATGATAATTCTTTAATAATAGAAGACCATATAGACTTTCCTTCATTTATTACAGAAGCACTATTTTCCTGTTTATCGCATAAAAAATTCTCTTCTATTTCCCTCTACTTTTACCAACTTCTTTCTCATATTTGCAGCGAATTTTTCAGCATAAAATTGTTGGCTATGGTATTCTATTCGGTAGACATCTTTTGGTTGGCAGGCTTTATTGGAACCATCGCCTTTGCCATATCCGGTTACTTACTTGGCGTGAGGAAAGACCTGGATTGGGTAGGCATCTTCATAGTAGCTATGCTTACGGCTAATGGGGGTGGAATGCTAAGAGATGTACTGGTAGGGAAAACTCCGGCAGTCCTTACGGACTTATCCGCCTTTCTCATTGTATTGGGGGTGGTCGTTTTCTCACTGATCACCCGCATCCACAGATTCGCCAGTTTGGAAGGACGCTTATTCTTTGTGTTGAGTGATTCTGTAGGCTTAGTGGCATTCTCCATTACAGGTGCCCAAATAGGCCTAGAACATGAACTCAGCTTGTTCGGGGTCATAGTATTAGCCTTACTTACGGCTACTGGAGGCGGGATCATTAGGGATATTCTCCTAAATGAAGTCCCTACCCTACTCAACAGCGGCTTTTATGGTAGCATAGCCATCATTGTAGGCGTCTGCCTTCACTTCCTTGAACAGTTAAGCATTTCTTCAGGCTTGGCTGTCTCTATTCTCTTCCTGTTAGCACTAATGCTTAGAATGACAGCTCACTTTAGAAACTGGCATTTGCCTAAAGTGAAGAAATATCCTCCAACAACTTAGGATTGTTAGAACCGTCTATATTTAGGAAGAACCTCCAAACCTAATTCATCATGAATCTTCCGACTATTCTTTTAACTATCCTACTTGGGCTGATTTTTCTAATTCCCACAGAAGGGATTAGCCAGTCTCCTTCCTGGAAGTTGGCCTATGAGAACGATGCTGCCGGCAATAGTACCTTCGGAGAACTGGATAGTCTGGTACACGCCATCCGTTCTGGGGCTGAAGTGAGAATTGCCTGGTCTGGTGGAAGAGCTAATGATAGCCTGATCCGTGTAGAGCATCTTGCTGACGCCAAATTTCTCACCATCATGAGCAGCGGAAAATCTGTACAAGCACAGATAGATCCCATCATAGGCCAGACGCCTGACTTTGAGAATCAGCAGATCAGTTTCAAGGAGAATCTATCCTGGTGTTTACTTGCCTCCTCCAATGGGAAAGCTGATCATATGATGCGTAATTTGATTACGGGAGAAATTCTCAGCCACCAAATCAGGCAAAGAAGTTTCAAGTGGTACGTAAGAAAATAGCGCCTAGGACGACTGATAAGCTAACTTACTCATCAGTTGTTATGAAAAAGGCTCTTAAGTGGACACTTATTCTGATTTCTTCCCTCCTGCTTTTAGTAGGTGGAGTTCTTCTAGTAATTTTCCATCCCGAGTGGGTATACAAGCAATCTACCTCTTATAAGCAATTCACCATTCTTCATCAGCAAGAACTAGATGAACAGATCTTCTCCATCATTGATTCGAGCTTATCTGTTATGGAGAAATCCGAGATATATGATCCTGCCGTGGAGATTATATGGTGTTTGAATGATGGTTCTTCTTATCCAGGATGGATAGAAAGACTCATGGGGGAAGATACCTTTCGGGCCTTTAGCCACTTCATAGTCATGCAGGGGTCATTCGAAGGTTCTGTACATTCCTTTCAGAAATTTGGTCAATCGCTTTCTACCCGTCAGTTTCTGACGCATGCGCTTGTACATAATATGCAGTATGCCCATCATGGATTTTGGGACGCCAATCCTTTGGGAGGACATCCTCACTGGAAGTGGGAAGGATATGCGGAATACATTTCTCAGGAGAATATCCCAGACCAGCGAACATTGAATGATTTAGTTCAGAAGCATCAAGATCCTTATACATGGATAGATCTCGGAAAGGATCAGAAAACCATATACCTCCACATTGCTTTCCTAACTGCCACTAACCATTGTTTGGAGAATCAAGGGATGGACTATGAATCCTTCATGGCTGATACTACCTCCCTTGAGGCCATCCTTCAAAGGCTTCGTGCAGAAAATCCATAATTTTTCTCCCGTAGTGTAAGAATGGAAAATTCTCTGCATCTAAAGAGTACATGCAAGAGGATATCAGACATATCATTCAATCGCATCAGGCCAGGATTCTGAAAACCTGCTTGGGATTTACCGGTGATCCTGAAGAGGCAAAAGATCTGGCTCAGGAGGTACTCATCAATATTTGGTTAGGGAAAGACAGCTTCAAGCAAAAGGCCTCTGTTTCTACCTGGATCTATCGTATCGCGGTGAATACCTGCCTTATGTATAAGCGGAAAAGGAAAGAAATTTTCCAATCGCTTTCAGAGGTTGCGGATGAGGGGGTGCTTCCGGAACACCTCAAAAATGATCATCAGAAGGATATCCAACTGCTCAC
>JBCDBC010000706.1:0-3857 GCA_039184535.1 Bacteroidota bacterium
ACCAAGTAGAGATAGCCCCCCACCTTCTCTGCTTTATAAAGATCCACACTTATGCGATATCCCCTACTCTGTCTTTTCAGTATTCTCTTTCTGTTTACTTCCTGTGAATCTCCCAAGGAAAAACCTACCAATGTTATCATCATCTTTACAGATGATCAGGGTTATGGCGATTTAGGGTCTTATGGGGCAACGGGTTTCACTACCCCTAACCTGGATAGGCTTGCAAGTGAGGGTATGCGCTTTACCCACTTCTATGTAGCACAGGCTGTATGCAGTGCTTCCAGGGCTGCCTTGATGACGGGTTGCTATCCGAATCGGATAGGGATTTCAGGTGCACTCTTCCCTTACCATAAGGTGGGCCTTAACCCGGAAGAGACGACCATAGCCGAAATGCTAAAAGCTGAAGGCTATGCTACCGCCATATACGGGAAGTGGCACCTAGGCCATCACGAGAAGTTTCTTCCGCTCCAACACGGCTTTGATGAGTACGTGGGCATACCCTACTCTAACGATATGTGGCCCATTATGCCAGATGGAAGTCTACCTAAAGAAGGGAGTTGGAAAGCTCAGTATCCTCCTCTGCCCCTTATAGAAGGAAACGAACTACTAGAGGAAATAACCAGCTTTGCCGGACAGGACAAACTCAGCACCCTTTACACGGAAAGAGCCGTGGACTTCATCAAGCGAAATAAGGAGAATCCCTTCTTCCTCTATCTCCCTCACTCCATGCCTCATGTCCCCTTGGGTGTATCAGATAAATTCCGTGGTAAAAGTGAGCAAGGCATGTACGGGGATGTCATGATGGAACTGGATTGGTCGGTAGGAGAAATCATGAAAACGCTGGAAGCAGAAGGACTGGATGAGAATACCCTCATCATATTTACCACTGATAATGGCCCCTGGCTGAACTATGGCAACCATGCTGGTTCTACAGGAGGTCTGCGTGAAGGCAAAGGTACCTCATGGGAAGGGGGGCAACGCGTACCCTGCATCATCAAATGGCCCGGAGTCAGTCCTGCAGGAACGGTCTGTAACCGAATCAGTAGCACAATAGACCTCCTCCCTACTATTGCCGAAATCACAGGAGCGGATTTACCGGAGAAGGAAATAGATGGAGTGAGCTTAACGGAGCTATGGAAAGGCAACTTTGATGCAGAACCCCGGACAGAACTCTATTATTACTATGGAAAAAATAACCTGGAAGCTGTAAGAAAAGGGAACTGGAAGCTGGTCTATCCGCATGAGCACAGGTCCTATCATGCTTTACCAGGGAATGATGGCGTAGGAGGTCCGTTGCCCAGAGGCATTGTGGATACGCTGGAACTCTATAACCTAATGCGTGATCCGGGAGAGGCCTATAATGTCATTTCGCTTTATCCTGATAAGGTCGAAGAACTCAAAAAAGTGGGAGATAAAGCCAGAGAAGAGTTGGGAGACTTACTCACAGGAAGGGAAAAGGGGACTAAGAATAGGGAGATTGGGACTTTGTAGGTGTTGGATTTCACGCAAAGCCGCGAAGTCGCCAAGTGTCTTACTTTCAATATTTATCTCGACAGGTTTTAAGGAGGATACAAAGATCCACTGGGATCTCGCTCCACAATAGGAATATCCATACCAGTTTGTATAGAGGCTAAATAATTCAAGATCCTTTTTGTACCTTTGGTACATGCCCGCGTAGCTCAGGGGATTAGAGCATCGGTTTCCGGAGCCGAGGGTCGCAGGTTCGAATCCTGCCGTGGGTACTATTTCAATTTCTGAATGACAGAATGAAGAATGTTGAATAAGGAGCAGGCGCTCCCAGATGGATCCCTTCAGTTTTCCTCTAACACATCACCTTTATCATTCCTAGTCGCATAGATCCTAATCTTAGGTCAAAATTCTATCTATACTCAAATGACTTGTTGAGATAGTAGATAGTTTCTATGCGTTTCATACTAATACCTAATACATATGCCCTCAGTCCCAGGTACAAAAGGATACGAACAAGTTGTAGAGGCCTTTATTGAAGGTACTCTTGCACTTCCTTTTGAGGTATTGCATGCAGATTTTCTTCCCTTCTTTCCTACCTCTAGCAGTCGAGTGCTGGATGTAGGATCAGGCATAGGGAGAGATGCATATGCCTTCTATGAGATGGGGCATAGGGTAACTGCCGTTGAGCCGCTACCTGAATTTGTGGAGGCAGCCAAAAAACTCTTTCCTACCGATGATATAAACTGGATAGAAGATTCTCTTCCCGCACTTGGCTCCTTACATGGACTTAAAGGAACATTTGATTTTGTCCTCGCTTCTGCTAATTGGCATCACTTGAGTGTGGTTGAGCAGGAGTTATCAATGCTAAGAATAGCTGATTTATTAGCAGCCAGAGGTAGATTTACCCTTTCTCTTAGAAATGGTCCAGCAGGATCTGGTACGTACGTTTTCCCGACCAGTGTCCGAAGAAGCCTGGAAACAGCAACTACCAGCGGACTCAGGCCCATCTTAGTCCTGGAAAACCAGCCTAGCTTAATGAAACATAAAAAGGAAGTAAAATGGGACCGAATAGTCTTTGAAAAGGTTAAATAGAAGTCTGTATGTTTATCTGAGTGTTTGGGCTACATTCAATTAGTTATTAGTTTTGAGCATGATCAGGACTACTTATTTTTGTTTACTAGCAGCCATTATCTTCTTTCTGGATGCCTGTGGTTCAAATTCTCAATATGGCAGCCTAAGCCAGGTTCAGGCTGACTCTCTAAAAATGGCGGACTGTGATAGCCTATTTAAAGTGATGCAGCAAAATAGAGCCATGGTTTTCAACTCTTACAAGGCCTACCCCTTGAATTTTGAAGCTGCTATGATTTCTCTGGATACCATGATGAATCCCTTCATGAAAGACTGGCTGCTTTGTTTACCTGAGTCCAGGCTGAATGCTTCTGTTCGTAATGGCCTAGGTAAATATCTGGTGCAGGAATGGGGCTTGAGAGGAGATGGCAAGCTCCCCCAGAGACTTTACCAGCGAGGTATACTCCACCATGATGATATGGCTAGCATCATTCTCCAGAGTTACCAACGTAAACTTAAAGGGGAAGAGATCAGACTGGAGGAACAAATCCTATACTACCAGGACTTTTGGCGGGCAGCAGGCAAACCTGTAGACTCTGCCTTGAAGTATATTGACCAGAAATACCTGGAATAAAGAAGGCGGGTATGTTATACCAGAATTGTTTGTAAGCTTTCATAAGAAAAGTCGTTTTAGAATTAACGGACCAAAAGAGATTTTCTCCCTGGTTCTTGATAAAGACGATCATTCTATCTTATGAAATCAGCAAGATATCCTTTTCTTATTCTCCTCCTTTTTAGTCTGCAATTGGCCATATTCCATTCTTGTCAATTGACAGCTTCATCTATTGACGAAAGGCAGGAACCAGATTTCTTCAAATTATTGGAAGATTTAAGTCTTTCTTTCCAAATGCCAGAGGGTTTTGAGCCTACCCCTACCAGAGAAAATCATGATCTCTTTTATAATTATGCTATTAAACTACCTACAGATTCATTTGAAGTGAGGTATTCTGTGTTTCCCTTAGCTCCTCTTATGGAAAGATATCAGGAAAGCCTTTCAGATAGCAATACCCTAATGATTAATCCTAACAAAATTCATCCAAGTTCTTTCCAGGCAAATATCCTTAATGTTTCACAATCGGGAACTGAGGCAATGCCTAATATTCAGTACTTCCATCCTTCTTCTGTAAAGAAAGAATTCGGAGCAGATGCAGGAGGCAGCAGTTTTTTTAATCCTAATTCCGACTTTGGTAAAAACTATGGCTTATGTAGCATGGTCATGCTACATAAAGAAAACATAGCAGACGTATATATTTCCTTTC
>JBCDBC010000707.1:0-3852 GCA_039184535.1 Bacteroidota bacterium
GTTGTAGTCCTTGCCTTTGCCAACGAATTCGTTGACGGAAAATATCTCCCAAGTCTTAGCCGAGAAATGAAATCCCTCTTGAGCAGCTTTGAAATAGCTCAAAAGATGGGGAAATGCTTTGTGAAGATTATCCCGGCTGCCACAGCTGAAGAGATCGTTGATGTTTTTCAGGACGAGTGGTACCAGGGACGCATCCAGATTTTCCACTATGCTGGTCATGCGGATGAAGATGAACTTTGGCTGGAAACAGCGGATGGAGATAATCAATCATTCTTCTCTTTGGGCCTCTCTCGCTTTTTAAGTGTGCAGAAAGGTCTCAAATTGGTATTCTTAAATGCCTGTGCTACCAAAGAGCATGCAGACCTTCTCATCCAGAGAGGAATCCCTGCTGTCATAGGTTGTTCCCGGAAGATAGAGGATGCCATGGCGCTAAGATTCGCAGATGTATTCTATAATGGTCTGGCACAGGGAGCCTCAGTGGAAGAGTCCTTCCAGGAGTCTGTGGGTAACCTGGAAGCAAGACTTGGCCATGGCTTTACTGATGAGGCATCCAGAGGCTTATTCTGGGATGATATGCCTGATACTTCCATTCCCCCCTGGAGGTTATTCTCAGGAGAAGGAAATGATTATTTCCCTGTCCAGTGGAGACTATTCTACCGACTGACAGATGAGCAAAAAAGATCTGCCCTGGGAACTACAGACGGTTGGATAGGGAAGGAGGTCAGTAGCTATGTCATTACAGAAGAATTAGCGGTAGGAAGCTTTGGTCCCGTATTCAAGGCTGTACACAAGAGCTTGAATGAGGAGGTAGCCATTAAGGTTTCTCATGAGATCATAGAAGGATACGAGAATCTGAAACGGATACTCTACATAGGAAATCAGGGCCTTAAATCCATGAGCCATTCAAATGTGGTAAAGGTATTTGATGTAGGAGAATTAGAGGAGAAGGGGACTAAGAGGATCTACATCATCATGGAACTGGTGAAAGGAAAAGGACTTGATGAAATAGATTTTGGTATTCCGAATCTGAAGTCTAAGGAATGGGGTGTTTTACTGGAATTTGCCCTACAGGTAAGCGAGGGGATTAAATCAGCGCATGAAACCAGTTTTACAGATATAGACGGCTTGTCAAGAGAAGGAATTGTGCATGGGAATCTGAAAATGAGTAAAGTGCTTTTTACCCCGGAAGGCATTCCCAAGGTCACAGGCTTCATGTTTACGGACTTTACCAGAAACAAGCAGATCACCCTAAAAGTACCTAAGGAAGTTGCAGAGAAAAGTAAGCAAGAAAATCTGGCAGATTTCTTCCCGCCAGAGATATTAGCGGGCTCAAAACCGGTAAACAGGCAAACAGATGTGTTCGGATTAGGGGCCATTTTCCTGGAAGTTGCTACGGGAATGCCGTTAAGTCAGCTGGAATACAATTCGGAATTAGAACTAATGAATATTTTATTGCGAAGAAATCGTTCTTTTCCAAAATTTCTGACTAAGGTTATTTTTAAGGCTACTCACCCTGAGTCTGAAAAACGATACAAGTCTGTACAAGAGATGATAGCTGACTTGCTGAAAACCAGAAACTTATGGGGAAGACTTTGGTACAACTTGTTCAAAAAATGAAAAAGTTTTATTTTTTTATTAATTCTGAAGCTGATATACAATAAATACAATCAAGCAGCGTAAAATATGAAAACAGAAAATATTCCCTCCTTGTTCTCTCTGTTTTTCCTATTCCGATAACTATCCTGGCTACCCTTGCAAACGTATAGTCGTAAATGCCTAATTTTGGGAATTTTTGAACTATTCCTTATTCAGATAACCATAGGCATTGGATTTTCGTAAAACTGCTAATAGAATAGATTTTTTTCTATGTAATAATTAGGGTAAAATTGGCTCAAAATGTATTTTATTTTATCGTTATTTACGTAGTATTGAATACTATTAAATTAAATAAACTTTTACGGGCTTAAACTTAGTCGATACATTCTAACTTAATAAATATCACCATCAAAAAACTTTACAAATAAGAACTCAAAACTCAAATTAACATGGCAAAGACTAGTAGGAATGAAATAAATGAATTGCTCGAGCTTACCGGACTTGAAAGACAGTTATTTCAAATGAGGGATGCCTTCAGATCTCACCAAAATGATATCAGAAGAAAGTATAAGATATCAGCCAATGAAATGGAGATCATACTTTATATTCAGGAAAATGGTCCGCAGAGAATGAAAAGTGTGGGAGAAAGATTTAAGATTAAATTCAGTACACTTACCAGCCTGGTAGACAAAATTGAAAGACTTAACCTGGTTAAGCGCGTAAACTCTAAGGAAGACCGCAGGTCTATCCTAGTTACTATTACCAAGAAAGGAAAGCGCATGCTGGAAGAATATAACAGCCAAATCAAGTCTTTGGCAGACAGAATCACTGAAATAGCCAAGGAAGACAGTCTACCTTCCATAGTAGAAACACTTGAGAAGGCTACAGCTTAAGTTGTACATACTTCGAATAAAAAAAGCCGCCTCTAGGGTGGCTTTTTTTATGCTCTATAGAAACTTGACAAGCTCCTGCTTGTCAAGAAACAAGGTGAGGACTCCCGTCCTCAGAGATTAAAAAGAATTAAACGAGAATAGTTGATCTCTCCGAATCCTCATCTCCTCCTTCCTAAACATTCCTCATACCTGCCTTTCCCATATCCTTCTGCATTTAGAGGAGTATGCTAGCTAATATTGGGCATGTTATACGGACATGTTGTATACCTCTGCCTTGTTCTCCTTGTAAGCTTATTCTTGATTTCGTCTAAACTATCAGCCCAATCTCCTTCGGTATCTGTAGAGGCTAGCCTGATTCTGGAACCCGCATCTACTCAGACCCAATTTCTCCATACCCAAAAGATGTTAGCCCTATCTGCTGGTCTGCAGTTGTCCACACAGAAATGGACCCATAGCCTACTCTTACGGATCATTAATCAGCAAGGACAAATTCTCTTTCAGCGAAAGCTTAGCAGGGAAGAATGTAATACAGGTGGCAAGGGAATAAGACTGAATGCAGAACAGAAGCGCCTTGCAGTGAGCATGGGAGAGGTCGCCATTACAGAAGTAGATAAACTCAGGTTGGAAGTCTGCTTCTATAATCCCGACTCAGAAAGGTATGATTGCTCCGAGCGCTAGGGAGAAACGGAAAGTTGCTTTCCTGCTTTTTGCCTCCTAGCTTTCGGAAGTCAACCTTAGCAATATGAGCATTAAATCCTTCCTCGGTGTACAGTGGGCCAAAAGCAGGGCTAAAGCCATCCACAAAGAAATGGGCATGGCATGGGAAAAGCAGCAGCAGACCTTTCAGTATTTGCTGGAACAGGGGAGAAAGACAGCCTTTGGGAAAGACCACGGCTTTGAGAATATCAAAAGCATAGCCGATTTCCAGAAGGCGGTTCCGGTAAGGGATTATGAGAAAGCTAAGTCCTACTTTGACAGGATCTACAAAGGGGAACAAAGCGTAAGCTGGCCTGGACAACCTCTTTATCTGGCTAAAACCTCCGGGACTACCTCAGGCGCTAAATACATCCCCATTACCAAGGAATCCATCCGTAAGCAAATCAATGGGGCCAAAGATGCCCTCATGTTATATTTGGCCGAGACCGGTAATGGAGGCTTTATAGATGGAAAGATGATGTTCCTGTCTGGAAGTCCGGAAATAGAGGAGAATGAGTACGGCATCAAAACAGGTAGGCTTTCAGGTATAGTGAACCACTTTGTGCCCGGCTATCTTCAAGCCAATAAAGTCCCCACCTATGAGACCAACATCATAGAGGACTGGGAAGAGAAAGTAGCTACTATCGTAAAAGAAATTAAGGATAAA
>JBCDBC010000708.1:0-3850 GCA_039184535.1 Bacteroidota bacterium
CTCCTTGGCCATTTGCTTGATCTTCCTGGGCATAGTAGCAGAGAACATGATGGTTTGCCTGCTATCAGGCGTTTCCTTGAGAATGGTAATAATGTCCTCATAGAAGCCCATATCCATCATCTTGTCTGCTTCATCCAGTATGACCATCTCCAGCTCTGAGAAGTCTACTATCCCCAAAGAAATATACATCTTGAGTCTTCCTGGAGTAGCAATGATGATGTCTGCTCCATTCTGAAGGGACTTTTTCTGTGTCTCCCAGTCGTCCTTACTCGCGCCACCATATACAGCTATAGAGGATACTCCACTGAAGTATCCCAGTGCATCTACATTTTGGTCTATTTGTTTTGCTAATTCTCTGGTAGGGGCAATAATCAAAGCTTTAGACTTAGTTTCTTCACTACCAGATAATTTACTGATAAGTGGGATCAGGAAAGCCGCTGTCTTTCCAGTACCTGTTTGGGCACAGGCGATAAGGTCTTTTCCTTCCAGGATTAGGGGGATGGACTGGCTTTGGATCCAGGTAGCTTCATCATATCCAAGAGAAGATATTGACTGTAGCAAGTCAGGATCTAGCGGTAATTCTTCAAACTTCAAATTGATTGGGATTTTGGTTTTAGTTCTATTTCAGCGTCTATGAGATGAGGTAGTCAGGCCACAAAATAATAAAATCCTGCTTTAATTTTCCTCCGACTTCATTTCCTATCCTTCACAGCACTTTTTTTCCGGCAGAAAAGTATGAAATCTTCATGATTTACGACCCGTAGGCTTTTTGTACAACGAAGAAAAACTAATTTTGTGTTAGCCCTAAACTGAAATGCCTAAAGATGAATAGATTCTTTTCTTTCTTTTTCCTCATACTGCTTACTATTAGCCTACAAGCACAGCAGGAGGTAGAAGACAGCCTAACCACCGAAATTCCGGATACCATCCAGCTAAACCTGGATACCAGCGTGGTCAATTTACATACACCCAGGCAAGCCATTAGGTCTCATCTTCTCTATCTTCAGGAAGATACCTATCAGCCGGTACTTTCTTCCAGGGCATTAAACCCCCATAAACTCAATGGAGAAAAGTATTCTCAGGAAGAAATCATCTCTCTTACGATCAAACTCAAGCAAATCTATGATGGGAGTGGCTTCTACATTGACCTGGAAGAAATTCCTGATCAGGCTGACTTTATGGACTCCATCAAACTGGATCATGTGTACTACCCAGCCAAAAGTGAGTTTCCAGAAATCTACCTAAGAAAGACAGGAGGAAAATGGATGTACTCCCGAAGAACGGTTGGGAAGATTCCTTCGATTCACAGCAAAATATTCCCTTTCGGGACGGACTTTCTGGTTAAGCTAACACCCGTTATAGGGCAAAAGAAGATCTTAGGCTTGAGAGTATGGCAATATCTGGGAATCCTTCTACTGATAGGTGTCAGCTTCCTCCTATTCCGCATATTCACCTTCTTCTCTAAATTCTTGATCAAGAGAGTGGTCCCTTATATAGCCCAAAGATCTATCCTTGAAACAGAACAAGTAGCTCCGGTCGCTCGGCCTTTAAGCTGGTTTCTGGTATTTGCTACGGTTTCTCTTTTTGTCCCGGCTTTACAGCTACCCGTACAGCTGAATACCTATGTAACGTCCTTTTTCAAGATCATCGTCCCTTCTTTCGGGGTTCTGGTTCTCCTTAGGATCATAGATCTGGTAGCAGGTATAAGTAGTAATCTGGCTGCCCGTACCAGCACCACCATGGATGATCAGCTGATCCCACTCCTCAGAAAGATTGCAAAGCTAGTAGTGGGAGGCCTCGGGTTCATTTTCATTCTGGATAATCTAGACGTGAATGTAACGGCTCTTCTAGCAGGGGTATCCATAGGTGGTCTTGCCCTAGCCTTAGCTGCTCAGGATACGGTCAAAAACCTCATTGGCTCTCTCACCATATTTATAGATCAACCTTTTAAGGTGGGAGACTTCATTGTTACTTCTGCTGCTACGGGTAGCGTACTGGAAGTAGGCGCCAGGTCTACTCGTATCAGAGCATTGGATGGTGCCCTGATCTCGGTTCCTAATGGAGAATTAGCCAACCTAAGCGTAACCAACCACGCCATACGTACCTACAGACGCTACGCTACCACCTTGGGCGTTACTTATGACACTACACCTGACCAAATGGAAGCCTTTGTGAATGGGGTTAGGGACATTACCAATAATCACCCTAAAACCCAGGAGGAAAGTGCTACTGTCTATTTCCATGAGATGGGAGATTCTTCCTTGAACATCTTCTTCGCAGCCATGTTTGATGTGACAGATTATGGAGAATGGCTGGCCGCCCGTCAGGACATCTTCTTGGACATTATGCGACTTGCAGAGAGCATGGGTATCGGGTTTGCCTTCCCATCCACCTCTGTATATGTGGAGTCTTTACCGGAAGGATTTATCTCAAAAGGAGGAGGAAAATAGTGAGCGAAGAAAACATACATCCGAAGATAACTAAGGACGGTTCTCACACACTTTACACCAGTACCTATGATGAGCACTACCACTCAGTGCATGGGGCTTTGCAAGAGTCTCTGCATGTATTCATAGAAAGTGGCTTAAGGGCTTGTGAGACTTCTTCAGAGAAAGTAAGAATATTTGAGATGGGGTTAGGTACCGGGCTGAATGTGCTCCTGACCAGCCTGGAAGAAAGGACCAAGCCCATTCACTATGTGGCTGTGGAAGCTATTCCCTTGAATTGGGAGCAGGTGAAGGAGTTAAACTATCCTGCTGCAATAGGGCATAAACAGGCGGTAAACTACCACCAGAAAATTCATCAATCCCCTTGGGGGGAAGATGTTCAGCTTCACTCCCATTTCACCTTCAAGAAAATAGCCGGAAAGCTGGAAGAGATAAGTTTTCCAGGAGAATATTTTGATGTGTTCTACTTTGATGCCTTTGCACCGGACACCCAGCCTGAGTTATGGACAGAGGAGATTTTTCGAAAGCTCTATTCCTGGGCTAAAGATGGAGCGGTTTGGGTAACCTACTCTGCCAAGGGACAAGTTAGGCGAAATCTTATATCAGCAGGCTGGGAAGTGGAAAAAATTCCTGGTCCTCCGGGTAAGCGGGAAATGCTAAGGGCCAGAAAACAGCGGAAGAATAGGGAGTGAAATCTCTATCACCTCTACTCTTCATTAATTATCTTTTGCATCGCCCTTCCCATACTGCATAAGGTAGGCTTTAATGAAGTCTTCCAAACCTCCATCCATGAAGTTTTGGATGTTGCTGGTTTCCTTCTGGGTCCTTAGGTCTTTGATCATCTTATAGGGATGGAAGACGTAGTTTCTGATCTGAGAGCCCCACTCTATCTTCATCTTGGTTCCTTCTACCTTATCTCGCTCTTCATTTCTTCTGTCCACTTCTATTTGATACAGTCTACTCTTCAGCATCTGCATGGCCTTATCCCTGTTTCTGAGCTGGCTTCTCTCCTGTTGACATTCTACCACTATGCCCGTAGGCTCATGTACCAACCTTACGGCCGTTTCCACTTTATTCACGTTTTGCCCTCCTTTTCCACTGGAATGGAAGGTACTGAAGGTAACTTCGGCCGGATTTACTTCTATCTCTATGGTGTCATCCACTTGCGGATATACAAATACAGATGCAAAGGAAGTATGTCTTCTTCCACTTGAATCAAATGGACTGATCCTCACCAATCTGTGTACCCCACTTTCTCCTTTCAAATAGCCAAAAGAGAAATCTCCATTTATCTCAATGGAACAACTCTTGATGCCGGCAGTGTCCCCTTCTACTTCATTGATGAGTTTGGCTGAAAGGCCTTGCTTTTCTGCATACATGAAGTACATACGCTTGAGCATTTC
>JBCDBC010000709.1:0-3846 GCA_039184535.1 Bacteroidota bacterium
AATCTTTGCTTCTTATCAATCAAGTGTAATATATCAGACATCCCAAAGAAAGTCTTGGGCTTATAAAGGCTTAGCCTTCCCCATATTTATTTTGGCAATCTTACCTCTTTTTTCCCAAAATATTACACATACTCATTCAAATGGTCATACTCATACTCATTCTGATGGTTTTGAGCTTATGCATGAAATCCACATGATGAGGAATGAAAATTACAGAAATCAGGTACGTATAAATGAGCAGCTGATTCAGCGTAATCTGGCAAATGTAGCTTCACTTAGAAGTGAGTATACCATCCCGGTTGTGGTTCACGTGGTCCATACTGGATCTGATGTAGGGGTAGCAGAAAATATTTCAGACCAGCAGATCATAGATGCAATAGCTTATACCAATCAATTATTTAAAGCAGACCCTGGGTCTGGCTTCAGCGGGCCGGATATAGGGTTAGAACTTCAACTGGCTAAGAGAACTCCAGATTGTAGACCTACCAATGGGATTGTAAGATGGGATTTTAGTGCTAACTCAGCTTATGTGAGTGATGGTATAAATATCGAGAGTAGTGCAGGGGTCAATGAATTAGCGGTAAAAGGAGATACAAGGTGGTCCAATAAGGATTATTATAATATTTGGATAGTGAATAAAATAGATGGTGCTGATGGTACTAGTGGCAGTTTCACCGCTGGATATGCTTATTTCCCAGGGGCATCAGAAGAGGTAGATGGGACTGTCTTACTAGCCTCACAGCTTGTTTCAGGAAGCACCACACTTGGGCATGAGATAGGACATGCACTTAATCTCTATCATACTTTTCAGGGAGATGCGGCAGGTGGATTAAATAACCTTAGCTGTCCGGTAAATGATGATTGTACTACGGATGGAGACAGAGTATGTGACACAGACCCTCATATAAGGTCTATCTTCACCTGTAACAAAGATCAGACAAATGAATGTACAGGGAATCCCCTGGGGCAGGTCATCACCAATCACATGGATTACTCCAGCTGTTCAGAGCAGTTTACCCAGGGTCAAAAAGAAAGGATGCTTACGGCTCTCACTACTTTAAGGCCAGGTTTGGTTAGTTCTCTAGGGATATTTGAACCTCCTCAGGTGCCAGCTGATCCAATCTGTACACCTGTGGTACAAAATGTAGATAACTCCTTTGGTATGGGGCCTTATAAAGTAGTCTTTAATACCCTGGATGCCAGTTCTGGGACCTATACTACAGAGGGAGCATATGTAGACAGAGTATGTACACAGGGTACTACAGTACAGCCTGGAGAAAGCTATACCATTGAGGTGTACACAGACCTGAATGAACAAAAAGTAAGGGTATTTATAGACTTTAATAATAATGGGGACTTTAGTGAACAAGGTGAATTGGTCTTTTCTTCTAATGAAATAGGAAAGCCACAAATCCATACAGGATCGATTGCTATTCCTGTTAATCCTCCCGTTTTGGATCAGGCCATTAGAATGCGCGTGATTGCAGATTATATCACAGGGGGAGAAGGGCCATGTGGAACTTTGTCATTTGGACAGACTGAAGATTATAGCTTGACTATTTCCAGTTCAGCTCCTACTGCCCCTATCATTACCAGTCCCACTGTAAATAGCATAACAGATGTTTCAGCCGTTTTGGGAGCCAATGTAGTTGGTACAGGAGGGGCGGCTTTGACTAATAAGGGGATTGTGTGGTCTCAGTCTACAAATCCTGTAGTAGGAGAAGCCAATACTACTGTGGTACAGAGTAGTGATCTCACTACAGGCGTATATTCTGAATTGGTGCAGGGGCTTCCTACAAATGTCCCCATTTACTTTAAGGGTTTTGCCACTAATGCAGTGGGTACTTCATATACAGAAGAGGTTCAATTTAATACCTCTGCTGCCTCAGGGATTCCGGTTCTAGCCAATCCTACTTTCAGCAATGTTGGTGGGACTACAGTCACCCTTGGAGCAGAAATTACCTCTAATGGGGGAGATGACATCACAGAATACGGAATTGTATGGGGAACAGCCGCGGATCCCCAAATAGATGGAAATGGCGTAACTAAGGTCATAAAAGCCTCAGAAGACTTTACAGGTGTCTATACCCTTGATGCCACTTCCCTTCCTGAAGAGACAGTCATCTATTTCAGAGGATACGCTATCAATAGTATAGGAACTGCTTACTCCAATGATACCAGCTTTAACAATTCAACAGAAATCAGTATACCCGTATTGGATAGCTTGAGCTATACCCTTCAGAATGGCAATTCCGTCATTGTACAAGCCAGACTTGCTAATGATGGAGGTGCGACTATCAGTGAGAAAGGATTTGTATGGGATACGCTTCCTTCTCCAGTTCTGGGAGGAGCATCTGTCAGTAAGGCTACGGTTAGTGGCACGGAAATAGGTACCTACAGCACTACCCTTTCTAGCTTGCCAACAGGAGTTACCGTTTATCTTAGGGGGTATGCTACTAACTCTGCTGGTACAGGCTATACTGGAGATACTACCCTCCTACTAGCGGACAGTGATTCTTTGATCGCAGAAACTACCATTACAGAATTTACGGCTACGGCCCAGACCAATGGGGTGGTTCTGAATTGGACAGCTGTAGAGGTAGGAAATCAATCCTTCATTATAGAACGTTCGCAGGATGCCAGCATATGGCAGGTGCAAGAAGAAATAGAAGGTGCAGGCACTTCTCTGGCACCTAATACCTATACAGCCCTTGATAAACCGCCATTTCCTGGGAGGATTTATTACCGAATTAAGTATGTGGTAGCAGGAAATGTCACCAAATACTCCGAGGTAAGGGAGATAGAGTTTGATCCTGGAAATGTGGTCTCAGCCTTTCCAATGCCTGCTGAAGAAGGGCAGATTACCATTAGTGTAGATTATGTGTATAATACCTTCGCCAAGATGGTTCTAGTGGATCCTATGGGGAGAGTCATGTATGAAAAGACCTACCTAAACCAGGATGGTCAACCCATTGAGGAGACACTTAACGTAAGTGAGCTACAAGACGGAATGTACTTTATCAGCTTCACAGATGGTGAAACGGTAAGCATGAAAAGAATACTTATTTACGCTGGAGCCAACTAAAAGAACTTTTTATAAACTATCTCCCCCTCTGAATCTCTATTTCAGAGGGGGTTCTTTTTTGCTATAGCTTCCCCACATATGTCTGTTCTTTTTACTGGTACTGAAGGCAAATAAGCCCTTTTGTACGGGTTTCTTGTTAGAAAAAGGCAAAAGCTGTTCGGGTATAACTCTTCTCATTCGTATTATTAGATATTATTGTATATGAATAAACCAGGATGATTAATATATTAGGCACAATAAATACGGAATGAAAATTGAACGATTGTTTATTTTGGGATAATCAGGTAATTGGGGATTGGACTTATGGTTGTTTTCGACACGGTTAAATCTGCTCAGCTTAGTTTTCTTTCTGGAAGTATTCTGTCTTTCTGCCTATGTCTTGTTATCAGCCTTTCTTCTCATGTGGCCTATGGTCAGCATGCTAGATGTGGATTTGATCATGCTCATCATCATACACTCATTTCTCATCCCAAATTTCAGCAAATTCTTCATTACAATGAACAGCAAATTAAAAGAAACGTAAGCACATCCCCTTCCCTGAGAAATCAGTACACCATCCCTGTAGTAGTTCATGTTATTGGCGCAGGTTCAGCATCCGGAAGTGCAGAGAACATTAGCGACCTACAGATACAAGAAGCCCTGGACTACACAAATCAACTATTCAAGGGCTCACAAACAGAAGGTTTCACAGGCCCTGATATAGGAATAGAGCTTAGGCTTGCGAAAAGAACTCCTGACTGCCTTGCCCACACCCGCCTCGC
>JBCDBC010000710.1:0-3846 GCA_039184535.1 Bacteroidota bacterium
AGGTCGAGGATATGAATCATGGGGGTGAAATAAGTTTAGTACAAACTTATTCAAATCTGGTAGAGGAAGCGAAAAAGAAATTAATTTCCCTGTTATTTCGAGCCACAAATAGACGAATGAACACCAATCACCACTCATTGATTCGTGTTAAATTTGTGAATTAGTGGCTATAGAATCTCAACAAAATCCGAAATGATGGGATCAACAAAAGAATTCAAAACCATTGTAAAGGAAAGAGCTGAGAAAGACTCAACGTTTAGAAATACCCTCCTACTGGAAGGTATAAAATGCCTATTCTCAGGAGAATTTGAGGTAGCTAAGCCTATTTTACGGGCTTACCATATAGCAAAAAATCGGATATCCCTATAGTGGAGAAAAGAATTTAATTTTCACGCAAAGTCGCAGAGACGCAAAGAAGTTTAACCCTACTTCTTTCTCCACAAAGGCACAGTAGAGCAAGGCTCCCCGTAGCTGATCTTCTTGGCGTAGGGCATGATTCTTCGGGTAGCCTCTACATAAATGGCAGCGGGAATATCTATATCACTACAGCCCTTTATAACGACCGGTCTACCATCAAATTCTGTGAAGTCTATCTCATCAAGTGCATCTCTAAAAAGCTGAATTTCCAAATCTTCCAGATTTCCAAACACTACTCTCTTAGCATAGGGATGGAGCTTAGTCTCCATCAACATATAGGCCCACACCTGTATGATAGCATCTACAGAACAGGTGATGGCCACGTATTTGTCCTGATACTGCGACCAATCATGTTCCTTGACCCAGGCACGAAAATCCTTTTCTCTCAGGATCATGCCCTGAAAGAGCTGGTCTTTAATATCTATGAGAACCCTTTCGCCTTGCTGGTGATGCTCTTCCAGCTTGAAGGTGATGATGGGGCTTTGCGCTATTCTGTTAACTATTTCTCCTGACATAGAATGACTTTTCTGATTCTTTTCTCTTCGCGTCTCTGCAGCTTGGCGTGAATCTTCTGCACGCAAAGACGCGAAGTCGCTAAGACATTTCTTATCCTATTAACTCATTAGATTCCTCAGGGTTGGCCTCCTCTTCAGCCATTTTATAGTATTGGTAGTCCTGAAGGAGGTAATGTGTCCCATTATAGGTCTTACGTCCATATTCTTCTACGATTAACTCCAGTAAAGTTTCACGGAAGCTATCCAGATTTAGCCCTTCTCCCGCAGAAATAAAAACAGCTGGCATACTTTCCTGGGCAAACCAGGTTTTCTCCAGCTCTTCTCTTTCTTGCTCTTCCAGTAAGTCTATTTTATTAAAAACTGTGAGGACAGGCTTTTCTGCCATATTCATGTCTCTCAGCGTCTGCTTAACCGTTTCCATATGATCCCTGAAATGAGGATGAGCAGAATCTATCACATGTATGAGGATGTCTGACTCCTGGGTTTCTGCCAGTGTACCTTTGAAACACTCAACAAGGTGGTGGGGAAGTTTTCTGATAAACCCGACTGTATCAGATAGTAGGAAGGGGACGCTTTTGTAGTAGACTTTTCTGACGGTAGTATCCAGGGTGGCGAATAGCTTATTCTCAGCCAATACCTTAGACTTGGAGATGATGTTCATGAGGGTGGATTTCCCCACATTGGTGTAACCCACAAGGGCAACCCGTACAAACTCAGACCTGTTCTTTCTCCGATTATGGTCCTGTTTATCAATCTTCACCAATTCCTTCTTCAGCTTGTCTATCCGCTGGCGAATGACCCTTCGGTCAGTTTCTATCTCTTTCTCACCAGCTCCCTTCAATCCGATACCTCCTTTTTGACGAGATAAGTGAGTCCACATCCCCGTTAGTCTTGGAAGCAGGTATTGATACTGGGCTAAGTCTACCTGGATTCGTGCCTGAGAAGTTTGGGCCCTCTCAGAAAAGATGTGAAGAATGAGGGAACTCCTGTCAAGCACCTTTACATCATCTAGTGCTTTCCCTATGTTTCTGATTTGGGATGGACTCAGGTCATCATCAAAAATGACCATATTAGCTTCGACCACATCCATAGCTTCTTTTATCTCCTCTAGTTTCCCGGAACCTACATATGTGCTATTGACAGGCTTATCCAGCTTCTGAATAAAAAATCGTACCGCCTTCCCTCCAGCCGTTTCCAGGAGAAAGGCCAACTCCTCCAGGTACTCCTTAGCTTGCTCAAACTGCATCTGCCGGGTACAGACACTCACCAGAATGGCTCGCTCCTCCTGTCCATTTTCTCCTATTCTTTGTCTTTCCAGCATATAAATGTGAAATTACTACTTAGATAATGGTCTGCAAGTTACCAATTGTACGTAGATATGTCATAAGAGCTGCGTTGGTTGAATGATGGTAACAATTGAAATCGCCTGAGGTTATTTAATTCTCTCAGCAAACACAAAATTTGGTCAAACAAATAGACATAGCAAGCTGGTTAGCCAAGCACCCTACATCCACCCCTTTGGTAGACGTACGTTCCCCCAAAGAATTTGAAAAAGGACACATCCCCAATGCTATCAATATCCCTCTCTTCACCAATGAAGAAAGAAAGGAAGTAGGCATCCTCTACAAAAAACAAGGTAGAGACATAGCCGTCATGAAAGGCCTGGAATTAGTAGGGCCTAAGTTAGCCGCCTTTGCAGCTCACGCTAAGGACCTAGCTATAGATAAACGGATAGCCGTCCACTGCTGGCGTGGAGGCATGAGGAGTGAAAGCATGGCCTGGCTATGGGATAAGGCCGGAATGGATGTACAGATTTTGACAGGAGGATATAAAGCCTACCGCAAAAAAGTTCATGAAGATTTTCGTTCTCCTTTCCAATTCATAGTACTGGCAGGGAAGACAGGCAGCGGTAAGACAGATATACTAAAAGCCCTGGAAGAAGCCGGTGAGCAAGTCATAGATCTGGAAGAACTAGCCCATCACAAAGGATCTGTATTTGGTGGGATGGGACAGGAAGATCAGCCTACTGGAGAATGTTTTGAGAATACCCTCCACCATCGGTTAAGTAGGATGGACAGAACTAAACCCATTTGGCTGGAAGATGAAAGCCATGGAATAGGAAAGGTTCATATTCCTGAGGGCGTATGGGTTCAAATGAAGAAAGCACCTATTATAGTTGTTGAGTGCAGCCTGGAAAACAGGGTCGCCCGTTTGGTGGATGACTACGGCCGCTTTCCTGTTAATGATCTCGCAGTAGCCATTCAGAAAATTGGGCAAAGGCTAGGCGGTCTACGTTTAAAAGAAGCCTTAGCATCCCTAGAAAGTGGACAACTTGGCAAAGTAGCCGAACTTAGCCTAACCTATTACGACAAAACCTACTCTTACTCTCTTGGAAACAGAAAAGAACAAGTCATAGGAACTGTTACCCATAAAGACTGTGCAAAAGAAGTAGCTCAGCAGTTGATTCTTCACTCAAGAAAGATTCATAGTTAGCATGAACACGCATTCTCAGGAAACCTACAAACTTACCCAATACAGTCATGGAGCAGGTTGTGGCTGTAAAATCTCACCTGCTATTCTCCAGCAAATTCTCCACACAGATACGCCCCAACCTACGTTTGAAGGCTTATGGGTGGGGAATGAGACCAAGGATGATGCAGCGGCATTTTCATGGGATGGAGATACGGCCATCATTAGCACTACTGATTTTTTCATGCCTATAGTGGATGATGGATTTGACTTTGGGAGAATAGCCTCAGTGAACGCCATCAGTGATGTGTATGCCATGGGCGGAACCCCTCTGATGGCCATCGCTATATTGGGTTGGCCCATAGACAAACTTCCCCCTTCCGAAGCCGCTAGAGTAGTGGCTGGTGGAAGAGAGGCTTGTAAGATGGCAGGTATTCCCTTGGCA
>JBCDBC010000711.1:0-3845 GCA_039184535.1 Bacteroidota bacterium
ATGGAGGCTACACTACCAACCTTCCAGTAGAAGACTTACTAGCGGACAAAGCTTTTATCGGCTATGAATATGGGGGCTTTCCCCTAACTCCAGAGCATGGCGGACCAGCCAGATTGGTGGTGCCTCATTTGTATTTCTGGAAAAGTGCTAAATGGGTTAACAGGCTGGAATTTATGGCAGAAGATAAGGCGGGCTTTTGGGAGAGCATAGGCTATCATCACTATGGAGATCCATGGAAGGAAGAACGCTATGAAGAAGATTAATCCCGCTGTATGAAATGGAAACTGGCTGAATTAATTGCCATTAAGGAAGAAACCCCTTCCATCAAGAGCTTCACCTTCAAACTGCCTCATGAAATGCGCTTTTTCCCTGGACAGCATATGGACATCAGGCTGAGAGCAGAAGATGGGTATGAGGCTAGGAGAAGCTATTCTATAGCCTCAGACCCTTCCAATGTAAATCACATAGTACTCACCATAGATTTATTGCCTGACGGAGAAGTATCTGGCTTTCTCCATGATGAAGCCAGGGTAGGGGACCTATTTGAAATGAGAGGTCCCATAGGGGGCTACTTCATCTGGAAACCCCACTTTAAAAGACCTCTTTTATTGGTAGGTGGAGGCTCAGGCTTAGTTCCACTCATGTCTATTCTTAGAACCTGGGAGAAGGGAACAGATAAAGTTCCTGTCCACCTGCTATTCAGTACCAAAACACAGGAAGATTTTCTGTTCTACGAAGAGTTAAAAGCCATGGAAAGCAAAGAGAGTAGCCTTTCGGTCACTACCACTTATACACGTGAAGCACCTACTGACTGGAAAGGAAATACAGGAAGGATAGACGGAAATTTGCTCAAAAAAAGCCTGGCTACCATTTCCGGTAAACCACTTTGTTACGTATGTGGTTCTACGGCTTTGGTAGAATTCGTAGCAAATAAACTGTTAGAGCAGGGAATAGAAGGAGCATTAATCAGAACAGAGAGGTATGGATAAGAAACCCCTTCAAAAGATGAAGGGGAGTGATTCTTTAGTAGAGATTTTGCATCCGATACTTCTTAATTGCAGGGGCTGGAATTATACCATTTCCTTTTCTGAAAGCTCTACTTTGGACTTAGTAGTATTTTTTTTGCGACCGAAAATATCATCTTTCAAATAGATGAATCCCGCCAGAATCAAAACGCCAAGTCCTGAAAACACAATTATGTTGATGGTTGTCTCAGACATAAGTAATAATTTAATGATTGGACTTCAATTAAATATACAAAAAAAAACTAATTGGCGAAAGGTCTTGCACTTGTATGATTTGAAGAAGATAATATAGAATATTCAATATATCGGCTGGTCTATTAGCAATCTGTTGGGGAAAACAGCCTAAAGACATCACTCCCTAAATAAAATAGTCCCTTTCTTAGGGTTTTTGTATCACCTACTGCCAGATAGCGTTTAAGAATTTGGGGGAAAATTAGTAGTTTAAAGGTACTTTTTAGGTGTTAAACGGTCACCTCTTTCAGGCTAAACATTCTAACGATTTTAATAACATTATGTCAGAAGCGATTAAGGACTACCCCTGGTACAAAAATTATCCAGAAGGAATACCAAGAGACATTAATCCTGATCAATACAGCTCAGTGATGGAGTTGCTGGAAATCAGTTTTGAAAAATATAAGGATGCAGAAGCATTCGAATGTATGGGGAAGGTCTATACCTATGGAGAAATAGATAAGATGTCGCGCAACTTTGCGGCATACCTTCAGTCCCTGGGACTTCAAAAGGGAGATCGTATTGCCCTCCAAATGCCGAATCTTCTCCAATATCCAGTGGCTTTATTTGGAGCCATTAGAGCAGGGCTCATTACTGTAAACACAAATCCGCTATATACAGCCAGAGAGATGGAGCACCAGTTCAAAGATTCTGGAGCTAAGGCTATCATCATTCTTTCTAACTTTGCCCATAATCTGGAAAAGATCATAGCCAATACAGACATAGAGCATGTCATCGTTACTGATATTGCTGATCTATTGACTGGCTTCAAAAGACCTCTGGTTAATTTCGTAGTGAAGAATGTGAAGAAGATGGTACCGGCCTATAATCTGCCTGGTGCAGTAAAATTCTCCATGGCATTAAAAATAGGAGCTGCTTCCACCTACACTAAGCCCAGAATTGCGCTGGAAGATGTAGGCTTCTTACAGTATACGGGAGGTACAACCGGAGTGTCAAAAGGAGCTACCCTATCCAATAGAAATCTCGTAGCCAATGTAGTTCAGAACCTGGCATGGTCCCAGGGATTCCTGGATGAAGGGGGAGAGGTAGTGATTACGGCCCTTCCGCTCTACCATATATTCGCATTTACCATTAACTGTCTGCAGGTAGTGGTCATAGGAGGTAAGAACATCCTGATCACTAATCCAAGGGATATGACAGGCTTCTTAAAAGAAATTTCCAAACACCCATTTACCTTCATCACGGGCGTAAACACGCTTTTCAATGGCATGCTCAACCATCCCGACATAGATAAGGTGGACTTTTCTCATCTTAAGCTAAGTGCAGGTGGGGGAATGGCCGTACAGGTAGCTGTAAATGAAAGATGGAAAGCCAAAACAGGTCGTCCTATTGTAGAGGGATTTGGGTTGAGTGAGACCTCTCCTGTACTGACCATGAACCCCTTCAATGGTACAGATAGGATAGGGACCATAGGTATGCCTGCTCCAAGCACTTATGTGGCCATCATGGATGATGATGGAAATGAAGTGCCGGTAGGAGAAAGAGGAGAGATTTGTGCCAAAGGTCCTCAGGTGATGAGAGGATATTGGGGAAGAGAGGCTGATACAGCTAAAGTATTCCATGAAGGAGGTTGGTTCCGAACAGGGGACATTGGCGTGATGGATAAAGATGGATTTTTTAAGATAGTGGACCGTAAGAAGGACATGATTCTGGTATCAGGCTTCAACGTATATCCTAATGAGATTGAGGATGTCGTGGTAAGACATGCAGGTGTACTGGAAGTAGCAGCTATAGGGATCCCTGATCCTAAGTCTACTGAGGCTGTGAAGATCTGTGTGGTGAAAAAAGACCCCAACCTTACTAAGGAAGAATTGGTTAGCTTTTGTAGAAAAGAACTAACTGGATACAAAGTTCCCAAGCATGTGGAGTTTATGGATGATTTACCTAAGTCAAATGTAGGGAAGATTCTCAGGAGGAAATTAAGAGAACAGGTATTGAACAAATAAAAAAAACCGCCCCATTTTGAGGGAGCGGCCCAAACCCAAACAAACACCATGAAAAAACTCTTTATATAACCCTGCCGGGCACCTATTTTCGTTTCATTATGATACTAATATAGTGGCTTCCGGCAGGGCCATAAAGGGTTCAAAGCTGAATGGTAAATCTACATGGATTAAGGGTCCCATTAATTCCCCCAACAGAAATGGTTTTGAAAGGGAATGGTTTCCAGATCGTATTAGTTGTAGCTTATGAAGTTAAATGGAAAGGTTCTTTCCACATTGATTATCTGAGATTTATTTTTTTGTTAATCTCACACCAAGCTTAAGAATTTAAAATGAAGAAAACCTACATGTTCCTGCCGAGCACCCTTCTGGTTGTTCTATTCTCCCTAGTCTTTCTCGGAAATGTAACTGCTCAATCAATGGAAGTCACGGAGCAGGCCATTGCGACTGATCGCTTGGGAGATGCTAATGATCTGAATGCAGTTGTCAGGTCCTATGACAACAGATATGAAGGCTTAAGAGGAGATCCTCTGGCCTTTGAAGTAAATGGTTCCGGTGTAGTTTATACTACCGGAGGAAATAAGAAGAAATTTCAGGTGATGAATTATGAGGCCTACAGCCATGA
>JBCDBC010000712.1:0-3844 GCA_039184535.1 Bacteroidota bacterium
ATACAATGTTTCCTAGCTTTACTCCCTGGTCCTTAGCTGAGTTAAACCCAAAGGTGGGTGTTCTGCCGGGAAGAGGAATATCATTATCTATGGTCTTAGGAATGTGAAGATTCTGAATCTTCACATGGTTCTTGGTGAGGTATTTCGTTAGCCTGTTTGCAGTAGAAGCCGTATCATCTCCCCCTATGGTTACCAGCAGCTTAACATTGTTATTCTCAAAAAAATCAGTGGAGAATTCATGATCCTTAGGCTTATGTCTACTCATTCTCAAGGTAGACCCTCCTCTAGGAAAGATTCTGTCTGCGTAAAGAAAATCAATGTCTACAGTTACTGCTTTCCCATTAAAAAGGTTTTTATACCCATCATGAATCCCAATGATACGAAAACCGTCTTTAAGGAAAACTTTGGATATGGTACTAATCACAGTATTTATTCCGGGAGCAGGGCCTCCTGCACAAAGAATAGCAACGGATGGTTTCATGTGTATTTGTTATGTTAATGATCTTTTGCCTGAAACTTGTCGCTTGTGCGCTACTTAGGTAATTTGCCTCAGGCTATATTGCAGGATGAAATAAGTGCGGATTTTGATTTTTGTCAATAAAAGTTGACTAAATCTGCAAAAGTTTGCGGTAGGAAGAGGATTATTTAACATTGTAGTATAAGCCCAAGGACTGTTTGAATCACCCTAAATTACCCTTATGGCTGTAGATGCCCAAGAACTTTCCCGAGCCAGAGAATCCAGAGCAGCTATTGAGCGCTTGTATGTGGAGATGCGCCATTTACTGAACAGTGGCTCATTAAAACACCTAGGTGCTCCAGGAGACATCATCACAAATGCCCTAATGACGCTTAGACCTGAAATTTATGGTTCTCTGGTAGACCCGGAAAAAGTGGAGCTTGAAGGACTGGTGTATGTCATTGACAGATTACCTAAAGGGATAGAAGAATGCAGGTTTATAAAATTGATTTCTGAAGAAGGCTATAGTGCTTCTCACTTTGAAGTGAGCATTCCTGCCAGTAGAAGGCGGAATTGCTACAGAATAGACAAAGACCAGATGTTTATTGAGGTTCCCAGGGGGAGACGTGAGGTATATGATATTCTTACCCACCTGACTTTCCTGTTTATTGAAGCTCGGAAAATCAAAGACCACGCCCTGGACGAGAATAAGGAACCCCGAATAGAGTGGATCAAGCTAAGGAAGATCATCAAAGGGGAAGCGGTCATTAATGAAAGTAATCGGGAAATTGCGCTTACCTACTTGAGCACCATTCTTGGGAGAACCTTTGAAGCTACTAAAAACGCCTACATGCGTATGGAAGCTAATAGCAACAAGAATAATGGGCTCTTTCATGTGGTATATTGGCTGGGGAAACTGGCTATGGGAGAAGAATTTGAAGGAAAGTATAGAGAGATTTCCTTTTCGCCCACTTTACGTACCCGTATAGGACACCACATTTATGGAGAAAGATGGGCCAATAATATCAAGCAGTTTCTGCTGGAGAATAATATGCTTTCCCGACCTTTGCATGTCATAAGTGCGAATCTTCATTCTGTGATGAACAGCTTATATGCCTGGGCAGCTATCAGGGATACAGAATTGAAGAAGAATGGCATTGAAGGACTGGTACTGGAATTGAGTAAAACAGAAAATGCAGATTTAGCAGAGAAAATTAGAAAGTATGCCTTGAAGCATGGCATGCACGAACTTCAGGCAAGCTCCAGCACACACATTTCCGTCCAGATCTTTGATACTACCAAAGTAGACTGGGATAAGGTGGCACCATCTTTACAGGTGGCCAAAAGCAAGATTATGGAAGAAAGGCCAGTGATAGTGGTGATGGATTATGCCTTTGGTGAGCAGGCTTATGAAACCATGGATGAGCTACTCAAGCCTTATGAGCTGGAAGAGGCTAAGTATAATATGCCGGTTCATTCCATTTCCATTATGGGGAAAGCCGGTATACTGGAAGGAGGAAAGGGAGATATCATGGTTCCTAACGCACATATATTCGAAGGGACAGCAGACAATTACCCTTTTGAAAATGATTTCCGATGCGAAGATTTCAGTGAGGATTATGAAGGAAATGTACTGGAAGGTCCTATGATTACCGTATTAGGAACTTCTCTCCAAAACAGAGATGTGCTAGCTTACTTTAAGCATTCTTCATGGAAAACCATAGGGCTGGAAATGGAAGGAGCTCATTACCAGAAAGCCATACAATCTCAGGCTAAGATCAGGAAGAATATCAGCGATGAAGTGGTCTTAAGGTACGCTTATTATGCCTCGGATAATCCGCTGGTAACGGGGGGTACCTTAGCTTCTGGTAGTTTGGGGGCAGTAGGGGTTAGACCTACTTATCTGATTACAAAGAAAATTCTCACAAAAATATTAGGGCCGATTTCGGTCATCCAACCTCGGAAGAAGGTAGATCCTTCTGTTTCCTCCAAGGGAGTAATAGGGGTAAAAAACTAGAAAAAGTGTTATGAGAGTAATTCCAGGAATCGTTATCTGTACGCTTATACTATTAGTGATAAGTTGTAATTCTACCAATGGGGAGCAAGCTAGTGAGAAAGAGGCAGCGGTAGAGATAGATCAGGCCCAAAGCTTAGTAGATGAAATGATTGCTTACCATGGGGGTGAAGCCTATCCTCAGAGTAACATATCTTTCACTTTCAGAGGAAGAGCATATACAGCCCTTAAGGGAGAATCAGGCTTCCAGTACACCAGAGAATACGTGGACAAAGAGGACAGAAGTATTTCTGACAAGCTTACTGGTGAGGGATTCATGCGGAAGAAAGATGGGGAAGAGGAAGCACTTTCCGCGAAAGACAGTGCCAAATATGCCAATTCCCTGAATTCAGTGGTGTATTTTGCGTATCTCCCTTATGGGCTGAATGACCCAGCAGTCAATAAAGAATACGTGGGGCAAGCTACCCTTAATGATCAAAAACTGAATAAAGTTAAGGTTACCTTTCAGCAGGAAGGAGGAGGAAAGGACTTCGATGATACCTATGTATACTGGTTAGACGCTGAAACACATCAGCTAATGTACCTAGCTTATGAGTTCCACGTAGATGATGGAGGGCTCAGATTCAGGGTAGCCAATAACGTTCGTAGAGTAGGGGAGATACTGTTTGCAGATTACATTAATTATAAAGCAGAACTGGGTCAGTTTTCCGTTTTTGAGCTGGATAAAGCTTTTGAAGAGGGGAAGCTGGATAGCCTATCAGAAATACGTCTTGAAAATGTAGAAGTGAACTGACACTTACCTCTATTCCAACTCTTAATAGCCAAAAGCCTAACAACTCATATAGGATTCATGTACTATATGCTCTTGATTAGAATATTCAGGAAAGCCGGGCTTATCTATATTTGATTCAATAGAAGGTAAATTCCAAAACTTGCCCTTCATGAGAAATAAGCTGAGTCAAACGGTTTCCCTGGTACAACATTTTGCGCTAAAAAGGAAGATCAAATATGCCTTTTGGGGAGCTGCTTCCTATGGTCTGTGTATCTTGGGACTATCATTTGTGAAGGATCAATTAGTTCCAGGAAAAGCCAATATAGTGTATGCTAATACCCCCATTACGCTACCCACTAAATCTGATACATCCACTTATTACTTTCTTAAATTTCACACGGAATACTGTGAACCATGTAACTACATGGACGATTATGTACTTAGGAACAGAAAGGTGGCGGATTACATTCAGGCAAACTATATCCCACTGAAAATAGATCCTTTTCGAGAATCAGATAAACTACCTAGGTGGGTAAGTTCCTACCGAGCGACTACCTATCCAAGCTACCTTATCCTTGACAGTAGAGGGAATGAGGTAAAA
>JBCDBC010000713.1:0-3835 GCA_039184535.1 Bacteroidota bacterium
AAGTTTGCATCATAACCACCTTGATTTTTTTTCCCATCTTTTGATTTACCTCCACCTGTAAACACGCTCATAATCGACTTCATCCCTTTTACCGCCTTGTCTATCAGCCAATTCAGTCCTTTCTCAATAAAAGCCTTTACCTTTCCGATGATCTCCTTGAGTTTATCTCCTATGTTCCCAAGTCCTACCTGATTAGCCAGGAACCCTAGGGCTACTGGCAAAGCCTTTGAAAGGGCATTTTCCAGAAACTTGGTAGCTTTTGAAACGGCTCCTTTAGCTATTTCTGCTATACCTCCAGTAAAGGTGTTTACAATCTCCAGCATTTGCTGGAAGTACTCCAAGGCAGACTGAATAGCATTAAAGAATGCCATAAATCCATTTACTACCGCCATGATCCCAGTAGGATCTAGCATGCTGAGAAGCTTGGTTGCTACCTTTTCTATGATTTTTGTGAGTACCCAAGACTTTACCTCCTCTACTACCATGTTCCATAGATTACTGATCTTTTCCTGTATGAACTTCCAGACTGCGGATATCCCGTTGGTCATGACGTCCTTTACGAAAAGCCATACTCCTGTCAACTTATCTACAGCCCCACGTATTTTATCTACTTTCTCCTGGCCAATCCTTTTTGCCAATAATTGCCATAGTTTTTCTGCTTGAAGACCAAGTATGTCCATTACCAGCCCCAGGATAGACTTCAGGCTTAAGTCTTTAGGTGGGGTTATCCCTGCTTTGGCCACCTGCCCAAACAACCAACCAGAGACTCCTGCTAGTAGATGTTTACCAATGTTATCAAAGAATTTCTGAAATCCTTCTTTGACAGCCTTGAGCATATTTAACAAGAAGCCAATAGGATCTTTCTTAATGCTGGTAAATGCTTTCTGAATATTGGAAATGATGTTCTTGGCGATTTTTACTGGGAACTTCATGATCTGAAGTAGCACCTCAAAAATCTTCATCATTACCTGCTTCACAAATGCAATCAGTCTAAGAACAGGTGTTTTAAATAGAGTAAGGATCTTCTTAAAGAAAGGGATGGGCTTGAATAAATCCCCAATAGTAGAGGTCTGCCACAGCTCAATAAATGAGGCTTTAAACCCAGCAAGTATTTTGATGAAGGTCTGAATAGCCCCTAAAATCCACTGCTTGGTTCTATCAATTGCTCCTGTTTCTTTCAGTTTAGTGAAAACCTCTTTCCCACCAGGAAGCAACTCCAGAAATCCTTTAATGATATTTTCTGCTGTCCTGGGTACTTTTTTATCTGTCAAAGGGTCTTTTCCCAAGATGACACTCACCAGGCTGTACCCTGGCGTACTTTCATCTATGAAACTCTTCAGTAGAAGTACCGAGACATCTTTAATCAGTGATAAGACTTCTTTTGCCAGGCTCTTAAAGAAGGAAAATACTTTACTAACAAAGCCGAGAATATCTCCTTTGATGCCATTAACAAAATCCATGGGAGCTTTTAAAGTCTCCAAGCTAAAGCCATTCAGGAACTTGGTAGCTATATTCTTAAGATCTTTAAAACCACCTTTGAGTAGGGCCCACTGTGCATCAATCCAAACGGCAGCCTTATCAATTAACTTATGCTCATCCAGTTTCTTGAGTAGTTTATCACCTCCAAGGGCCTGTATAACGGGCAATTTTAATACTCCTCTTAGGATGTCAGCTGTAGTTGCGTTTCTTTCCTCTTTCGTAACAGGATCATACCCCAGTAAATCAGCAAGAAGGTCATACCCTTCCAGTTTTTTGGCAAGTCCCACCAAAACATTTAGGAAGGCATCCTTCAAAAACTTGAATACCTGATCTTTGGCTCTATTAACAAAAGTAGTGATCTTATTTACATAGGGTCCAAATTTGCGTTTGAATAAATTGGTATTGTATTCGGCTAAATCCCATATTCGTTTAAAATCTGCTTCCTCCCAAAACTCATCGAATTTTCGTTTTAATACTGCATATGAAAGTCCTAATTCTTCAAGTTGAGCATCAATCCACTTGAAAGCTTGTTCTACTATTCCCTGTTGTTTAAGGAGTTTATGCATCCTGCTCCCCAGCGGATTAAAAATGCTAAAAACCCCCTTTAGAATATTATCTCTACTTCTAGAGACGGACTTTCCTCTAATTAGATCATATCCTATAACTACCGATAGAAGGGAATAGCCTGGGACATTCTTATCTACAAATCTTGCAATAAGGCCCTTAACATTTGCCTGGACGTTTACGCCATTTGCAGAACTTATGATAGGCTTTAGCTGAATAGAGGCTCCCTGCTGTACAGTATGTGTCAGTTCATGAGCTAGTAGTCTATCTCCTTCAGTAGATCCGGGATTATAGGTCCCCCGGTTGAAATAAATATCATTTCCATGGGTAAAGGCCTGAGCGCCTAGCTCCTGGTTCATTTGAACAGCAGAGGTATCATTATGAACCCGCACACCAGAAAAATCTGCCCCAAAGGCCCCTTCCATCTGAGACTGGGTATTGGATGGCAAGGCTGTACCACCACCTTTGGAACTATTTATCCTGCTTTCCAGCGAAGGGGTACTACCAGCTTCCGGATTCCCTTGGCTTCGCTGAATGGGGGATTCATCAGGTGGCGTATCACTTTCAAAAATGGGCTTACGCATCACCCGTGTCTCCTCTTCTTCTGTTTTCTCTGATTCCGTCTCTTGTTCAGGTGTATTTACGGCTTCATTCGGAGAAGGAGTAGCCTTGGCAATCTTAGGCTGGATATGATCCGCATCACTTTCAAAGATAGGCTTTCGCATTAAGGAGGTACTGGCAGAGCTGGCTGTAGGAGAATCTGTATTTTCTGCTATCTCGCTGCTATTCATTCTCCCAACTACATAATCAGCCATGGCATCAGCCTCCTGCTCGTACTTATCTCCTGGCTTCCCTATGGTAAGCTTAGTCTGGATAGGTAGAAATGGGTGAGTGTATGATGAAGACCAAGTAGATTCCGCCCCCTTTTTTTGGAGGTGAGGTGCTCTAGCAGATGTCTTGGCTTCAGCTACTTTCAAGGATCACATAGGTTATAAATCCAAAATGAGGAATTTCAATTCAGGCTGTGGGGAACAATCCGATTTCTCAAATTTCCCATCATAGCGTATGTCTCTTACATTGGTATGGGTCCAAAGGCCTGGATGGCCACTCAAGCACTGGGTATTATATTCAAACGCATCTTTCCCAACAGATCTAGCCGCCCAGAAGGTTTGAGCACCGAAAATCCCATCCTCTGCCAGTTTTTTTCCGTTTCTTCCCACAAACCTATGTTCATTCAGCCATTGCTGAAATTCCTTATTCTCTAGTCCACGAGGTATTTCCAGGGATTCCTTTTGAATCCATTCCTGAAGCCCTTCCTTAAGGTCGATACTCTGCCTATCAGCTATCTGAAGAATGAGTTCCTTTAAGGTATCAAGTTGAGCATTAGAGTACTTATGATAGAATCGAAATCCTCTGAAGGGTTTTTCCAGTTCTACCACCTGATCATCAGGAATAATGCCATCAATTACCGGGCTATAAAACCCCTTTGGTAGTTGGTATAAATACCCAACGTTACATATTTCAATCCCTACAGAACGCTTATCAAGGTCATTCAAGTTTCCCAGTCCTACATGATAGGCCCAGGATTTTTCCTCCATCACCTTGAGCACCTTCCCATCCCACTCCTGATTTCCATCAGGAGATACCCCCCCGATCACATAGGCAGTAGCTACCCTTTCAGGATTTTGGGGGTGTTGCCACCAGGATTTGGTAGACCGGGGATCATGATTACCGGCAGTATGATGTAAGAAGATGCTTTTTTTGAAAAACGCCCTTTTATATAATCTTTCCC
>JBCDBC010000714.1:0-3821 GCA_039184535.1 Bacteroidota bacterium
TGGGGTGCTCCTGGTTTGGTCCTATGCCGATATTGCGGCCTTGATCTCATTACTAATTTCCTGGATAGCGGAGATTTTTTCTCCCTTATCATCAAGGATATCATATATGCCATCTACTCCTTCCTTGATGGTCCAATTGAAAATACCCTCATAAAATGCTTTCACTTTCTGGATGTCAGAAATGAAGAGTTCATTCCACACCAGACTATTTTCAGTATTGACAGTTCTGGCGTCTAGCAAATCTCCTTCATAGATGGTAAAGCCCGCACCCAAAGGATCACGTATTAGCGCTATCTTGCCAATAGGATTATCTGTTTCTACCACCTCTATAATTCCTCCAAGCCCTTTTGCCTGTGCAACTGTTTTCTCCAAATCATTCACCTGGATATAAGACATCCAAAAGGAGGGCATACCCATATCTTTAAACTTCTGTGGGCTTTCATACAGACCACTTATATCTTTGCCTTTAAGACCGGCAGTCCAGTAACCCGTCCCATCACTTTGGTAGTTCCAACCAAATACCTTCTCATAAAATGATTGGGCTATCCCTAAATCATAGGTTGACAAATCAGCAAATATAAAGTGATTCTCTTTCATTAAGTTTATAACTATTCTCCCTGCTCAAATATAGGAGAGCTATGCGTAGATAATGCCTTTAATACCCCATCTTTCTTTCTATAAACGTCTGTAAACCTTAGCTTGACCTCCACTTGCTCTCCGCCCTTAGGAATGAGGGTAATGATTTCCCATCCTCTTACGATGACTATATCTTCATAGAAGCTAGTCTGTACATCAAACAGCTCCTGGGAAATAAACTCAGATTCATCATTGGTGATTTCTGCGAGCATGGCTTCCTTGGAGACAGTAGACCCATCCCCTCCCCCTGAGTAGATGTACTCATCGTCCAGAACTTCTGCGAATAGCTCAGGATCTTTTTCGATAATGGCTCTTTCCCATTTTTTCAGTAAGGCGTCTACTTCTTCCTGGGTGATCTGAACTGTCTCTTCTTCCTGGACTGCTGGTTCTGTACATCTTATCCCCAAAAAGCAAATGCATAGGCATCCAAGGATTATGAAAGGTTTCATGATAGGCTGGTTTAGGTTTCCGCTAAATTAGGGAAAATTCCTCTCAGACTATCATACCCGTGGCCACTTCCAAGCATGCCATACAATGAGAGCTGTCAATACACTCTCTACCAGCGCGAGAAAGACATAGAAAGTATACCAAACAGTAAGAGAGCTGACAGCTATTAGCAACATAATACCTGTGAAAAAGGTACCAAAGATAATGTTTAACCAACGGCTGATGCCTGGCTTGAGAAAGATGGATAATGAGATCATCAAAGCTGGAATGGCTAACATGACAGAGGCAGCAAACAATTTCATGGGCGTATCCAACATCCCTACTCCATTTATTAGGTCTTCTACTTTGCTAGGGGCATATAGCTCAAAGTAGTCTCCATAGATGTAGCAAAACATGACGGAAGTCCAGAGAGCTGCTAACTTCAGTTTGATATTGATTTTAGGGTTTTCAAGTTTACTCATATGTTCTTATGTCAAAAGACTCCACAGAAGTAGAGCCTTTTGAGATAGATAGGTTGTCTTAGCCTAATGATTCTTCTACGAAAAGGCCTTTATTTCCGATATCACCTCATTCGGTCTCTCCTCCTGTACAAAATGTCCACTATCTAATTCTTTTACTGTAGCAAAAGGAAGTCTATTTTTCCATCTTTCCAGATAGGTGGCCCCCAGAAAAGGATCTTTCATTCCCCATAGAATCAGCCATTCTTTATCCGCTAGCTGATGGAGATTCTCCCACTGAGTCTGATACCAGTCGGAAGAACCCACCAGGGCTTTTGCTAGCTGCAGTAAGGGTTTACGGGAAGCCTTATCATGAAAAGGCTTGAGGTAGTGCTGGTGAACCTCCTTGCTTAGCAGGCGCTTTTTGGAGAAAGCTTGTTTCAATAAGACCTTCGCAGAGAAGTTCATTTTCAGATACATAAATTTCCCCAACCACTGATTCACAATCTTATCCACCTTTTGGGCGGCAGGGTCCTCCTTGGTGGCCCACAGCCAGGAATTCAATAGTACTACTTTCTTTATTCTATCTGCATGTTGAAGCCCTGCCCCTAGTCCTATAGGACCGCCAAAATCATGAACCACCAGGGTGATATCTCTCAAGTCCATCTTTAGGATGAAATCAGCTAGATTATCCGCATGATCTTCAGGTTTCCCCGAAAATCCTTCTACCTTTTCCGACAGCCCAAAACCCAAATGGTCAATGGCAATGCATCGATAATCAGCGGCTAGTTCTTTAACCAGTTTCCTGTAAACAAAGGACCATGTCGGGGTACCATGCACAAACAATAAGGTTTCTCCTTTTCCTTCATCAATGTAGTGCATCTTACCAAGAGATAACTCCATCATTCTGCTGGCAAAAGGATATTGGCTGTCCTCTATCCAGTTAGGGGTATTAACAATTTGTTTCGTAATCATATGCTGAACTTGTTTAGTTGATGATTGAATGATTCAAAGCTCAGCATTGTGAGAATGAGAATTCTTGGTCTACACCATGATTTTAAGAGGATGATCAAAAGGTGATCCTTCTAAGGTCGTTGAGGCTCTCGAAATGACATAACGTTCCACTATTGAGTATGTGATCATATTGAATCAACCCATAATCTTTAGGTGTGATCCTTTCTGGATCTTTCTTTTAAATAATGGAACCTCTTCAAGGTCCATATTCATTAATCTCGAAGAGATTCCACTATTATTAGCGCTTTAAGCATAAAGAACTGACCCCGAAGGGAGTCATACATAATGCAAGCTCATTGATCGTTTATATTTGATTACCCACTTGATACTACTTTGTCACTTTAAGAATATATATCCCAAGACAGGAGTCTTGGACCATTTTTCTGAACAAGCAGGAGCTTGTTCAGCACGCATTTGAGGGTTGCCAAGCTCCTGCTTGCCAACTGGATGGTTGTACCGGTATAACCGGTATCCGCTGAATGATTTTCACTAAAGTGAAAAAGTAGTATTGGTTAGATTTGACTATTTAAGCACCCTTGTTTCCCACCATTCAAATGGTGGGCTCATAGGCAGGATGTAGTAATTGATTCATTAGCCATAAAGAGTTTCTTGGCGAGACTACCTCATATCTGTATCCGTCCCATGAGCTTACTGAAATTAGTGGGATCTATTCTCAGATAAGAAGCCAGGTCTTTTTGGGACACCATATTCAGGAGGTGGGAACTCCTGTCCACAAATACCTTAAATCGGGTTTCCATGTCAAAGGCCATAAGTTCATGCTGCCGCTGGATCACCCCTACCAAAAACCAGGATAAGGTTTTCCTTACCATGGTCTCTATCTCCCTATGTTTCTCCATTAGCTCTGTATGCTTCTCATAAGAAATCCGAATGAAGTGGCTGTCGGTAATGGTCTCCAGGAAGTATCGAGAAGGAGTTTGCGTATGAAAGGATTCCGGTACTCCGCTGAAAGAAGGCGCATAGGCAAAGGCAATTACATGCTGCTTTCCATCCTTTTCAAAATAAGACTTCTGTATACCCTCATTCACAAAATACATATAGCGTTCTGTCTCCCCGGCAGCTGTCATGATCTGCTTTTTGGGTAAGCTATATTCAGTCCAACAAGAGAGATATTCTTCTTGTATGGCTTCTGAGACAGGGTGAAAGTGGGAGAGATAGGTCCTAAAATTTTCCTTAATTGCACTGTTCATATCCCAAGGTAGATGTGTCAAAAATTCTATCTTTTTTAATACTCCAATTATCTGTAAGGTTATCAAGGTAGAAACTTAA
>JBCDBC010000715.1:0-3820 GCA_039184535.1 Bacteroidota bacterium
AAGTCCTTGAGATACGATAGATCAGAAGATGCTTCTAAGCTGTCATGGGGAGTTACCTTTAACAGGTTGGCAAGAAGAGATTATGAGCAAACTGTCTTTCCAGCCATTCCTCAGTCTTTTTCTCCCTATAGAATGACTTATGCAGCAGAACTAAGGGGGCTCAAACTTCCAGAACCCAGCGCTAATGTGCGTATAGAACCTTATACCCTTTACCAGTACGACAATATAGAAGAGGGCACTAACAGCACATCTACAGGAGAACTAAAGATAGGGGGAGACGTCAAATGGGCCCTCAATCCCCAGACAGTAATAGACATGACGGTAAACACGGATTTTGCACAGGCAGACGTGGATAGGGCCGTCAATAACCTGGAGCGCTTCAACATCTTCTTTCCGGAAAGAAGGCAGTTCTTTCTGGAAAATTCAGGGATTTGGGCTGGTTCCCAACAAACGGCTATAAGGCCCTTTTTCAGTAGGACTATAGGTCTTCAGGGAGAATTTAATGCTGAACCTGCCCCTATACATGCCGGGATCAGGTTTACCCAAAGAGATGAAGACAAAGCCATAGCGGGTATGTATGTTAGACAGGGAGAAACTGATAATTCTCCAGCCTCAAATTTTTCTGTGCTACGTTATCTCAAGAATTACGGAAGGGAGAATAATGTAGGCGTCATGCTGACTCACCGACAAGATGCTGATCAAGCTGAATTAGGTCTTGAAGCCCGAAATAATAGTACCATCACCGTAGATGGATTGATCAGACCCAAAAGCATATGGACGCTTAGGTATCTCTTAAGCACTTCTATAGACTTTGAGGAGAACAAAAATGGCTTTGCCGGCAGTATTTCTGCAGGAAGGTCCGCCAATGATTCATACATGGGTTGGGTTACGGAGGTCATCACCCCCAACTACAATCCAGCTATGGGGTTCGTGAGACAAAATAATGTCATCAGGCATAATCCAGGAGGATACTACATCTGGCGACCAAAAGGACTTCCATGGATCAGGCGTTTTGATCCGGGGGCTTTCTTCGACTTCTACCACGATGCTGATAAACCAGGGCAGTTTCAACAGGCACAGATCTATATTTTTCCTATCTATCTTTTTTTTACGGATGGGAGTTTCTTTCAATACGCCTTATTCCCTAGTTGGCAGAATATCAACTTTGATTTCTCACCATTGGGTATCCCTATTGCGAGGGACGATTATTATTACATGCGTCATCAGGTCAACTTTAATACTGACAGGTCTGCTAAATTTTCACTTTCTGGAAGTGTAAACTGGGGAAAGTTCTATAATGGAGACAGGCTTACGTTGAGAGGGGGGCTTAGGTACGCTCCATTTGTGCATGCCGCCATTACCCTGGATCATGAGTACAATGACCTGAAGGGCCTGGGGATGGAGGAAGAGAACCTAATCACCAACCTTACCACTGTAGGTGCACGCTTTGCTGTAAATCCCCGTATTCAACTTTCCGCCTTCTACCAATACAATTCTTTTGATGAACAAGGGAGGTGGAACATACGCGCCAGTTGGGAGTACCAACCCCTTTCTTTCATTTATCTGGTCTTTAATGACACTCAGGTTAATGGCCTGGACACCCCCTTTCAGGAGCAGCAGCTCATTGGGAAAGTTACCTTCGTGAAGCAATTCTAATTGCCGAGGGTCATATCTCTATCAACTTATGAGGTGAGTTTATTCGTATGGAAAGAAATCAGGCAGTTAGCTTCAGAAAAAATTTTGGCCACGAATCCAAAAATGATACACAAATCATTCGTGTTCATTCGTGCATCCGTGGCATAAAACTGTGAGGCTCTCAACCCCTCCTAGTGATGGTGATGATCATGCTCTTCTTTTGCAAACAGATTCCAGATAAAGCCGCCATTAACCACAAAGCCATCTGTAGGTGCCCAAATCTCAGCGAAGGTAGGGCTGCTAACCGGTGGAAGGACAATGTCCTGGTAGCGTGATTGGCGAGTATCTATGAAGTTCTCAAAGTTGAGAAAGAGACTGAAATGCTTAAACTGACGTAAGCCCATCAAACCAACAATCCAGAAATCACGGGTTTCAGTGTAATCACTTCTGAACTGAGAACCTGTATAATAGGACTCCAACCCAATTCTCCATTTTCCATGCTGCTCAAACACCAATACGGCTCCTGCACTGTGTTTAGGCGTCAGAGGCTTCTGGTTATTGATGTTGTCATAGTTCAACTGGACATTGGTAAAGGCATATTGGAGAAATAGCTTAAAGTCGTCATAGGTAAATTTGACGTTAGATTCGAAGCCCCAGCTATCTATGGTACCGTCAGCATTCTCAAACATAAAGTTATCAAACACTGCCTCTTCACGTAGCACAAGTGCGTTATTCAACTGGGTGTAAAAGAATAGTTGATTGATAGAAAAGGTGAGCTTCTCCCTTATAATCGTCTGGTAATTCAGGTCAAAGTTAGCCCCTATAGAAGTCTCTGCTTCAGTGTTATTAGGATCGATGGGTAATATCCCCTGGAAGGTTAACGCCTCAGATTCTTCCGTAAAAATGGTGGGTAGCGTATAACCCAGTCCTCCTCCAAGGCGACCCGAAAGCTCATCATTTACCTTGAATAAGAGAGACATTCTGGGTAGGAAGAAGGTACCAAAATCAGGGTTGTAATCTGTACGCAATCCACTCTCAAGCGCAAATGCTCCTTCAGGATCCCAGGTATTCTGAATAAATCCACCAAAGGTGGTGTTTTGGTAGTCCCTGTTGGAACTGGTATTCAAGGGACTTTCTTCAAATTGATCCGTAAAAAGGTTAGCCCCTACTATCCATTGACTTAGCTCATCACCTGTAGTATAAGAAAGCTCTGAAAAGCTGGCTATCTGCTCTCCCTTAAACTGATAATCGGGAATGTTTACTTCCCGGTCAAAGAACCCAACGCTGTTTCTAAACCGCAGCTCTGAGGAGTTACTAAAGGTTTTGTCGAAGGCTACCTGAGTAGAGATTCTCTTAGACAGATTTTGTTCGGAGAAGACATTGTCGGAGTCTTGTTGCCCATCTATCACCTGAAGGTCCCCTCCTATTCTATCTTCAAAGGTGGTATTCAGCCCTACCCAAAAAGTGGTATTCTCATCTGGATACCAGAAAAATCTGGGGTTGATAGTCAGGCTCCTCACTTTAGGAATATCAGAAAAGCCATCATCATTAGGATCGTATGGCTCTTGTCTATTCGCAGAGGTGTATAGAGATACACCTGTTTTCCCGAATTTCTGGGCGTAAAACCCGTTAAGGGTAGTACCACCCGCAGAGGTTTGATTGACCATCAGGCTTAGTTCCGGCGCGTCTTCTACAGGTTTTTTACTCACCAGATTGACCAGGCCGGCAATGGCGCCCCCACCGTAAAGGGTAGAAGAACTTCCTTTGATCACCTCCACCTGCTTCAAGTCCAGAGGGGGGATCTGCATAATACTGAGTCCTCCTGCAAATCCCCCAAATAAGGGGAACCCATCTTTCAGGATCTGGGTGTATCTACCGTCCAGCCCTTGTATACGTATACTCTGATTAGCAGAACTGACAGAGGTCTGCTGCATTTGTATGCCCGTACTTTCCCGTAGCAGCATGGCGATATTCGTAGAGTTCATGACCGCTTTTTCCGCCAGTTCTTCTGCTCCCAGGAATTCTATACGGGTAGGAATCTCCTCCACAGTCCTGCTGCTCCGGGTAGCTGTTACCATCACAGCTTCCATTTCATGACCTTCTTCCAACAATATGGTTATCGGTTGGTCTGAGGAAAAAGGAAATACATAGGTCTCTTCTATGGATTCGTAGCCTATGTATGAGA
>JBCDBC010000716.1:0-3817 GCA_039184535.1 Bacteroidota bacterium
CGGAATTTTTCATGGTAAACAGAGCTGGGAATTCTTGCCTTACCCATCCACCCTATGTGAGCTACTATAAATGGCTCTGTCCTTCCCGGTCTGGTGTACTGGAATTTCTCAGTGAATTTGTAGGAGAATCCCTCGTTTATGAGGAGCTGGATGGAATTCATATGGATTACATTCGCTATCCGGAAGTCATTCTCCCCAGAGGATTATGGGAGCAGTACAATGTAATCCAAATAGAAGAATTGCCGGATTTTGACTATTGCTACTGTGAGGAATGTAGAAATAGATTCATGGAAAAAGGAGGAGAAGATCCTCTCAAAATGCCAGCACCGGAAAAAAACCTGGGGTGGAGACATTATAGGTGGGATGCCATTTCTAATGTAGTTCAAACGCTCACTGCTCAGATACATGCCAGTGAAAAGCTGGTTTCCGCTTCTGTTTTTCCTACTCCTTACCTGGGACAGAAAATGGTCAGGCAGGATTGGATAAACTGGGAGATAGATACGCTATATCCCAATATGTACCACAATTTCTACCGGGGGAACATCACCTGGTTGGAAGATGTCATGAAAGATTGCATGTCTCAGAAGGAAAAAGTGAAAAGCATGCATGCGGCTCTTTACTTACCAGCCATCATGAAGGAAGATTTTTCCCCTTTTATGCAGGCCGTAAGTGGGGCTGATGGAATAGGTCTTTTTTCTGAAGCGTCACTTTCACGGGATTATCGGAGAATGTTGAAAGAAATTCGGGAAAATTAACTCCAAAAGGACACGTTATATACTCATGAAAATGTGTCCTGCTTTAATTACCGTTTTATTGCTCATCCCTCTAGCAACAACCACCTTTTCACAACCCCTCGACGAAGAAGACCATCAAATCATCAGTTCTGTAGAGACATTCTTCAGAAGCATAGAAACTGCTGATGCCAAGATGGCTTCAAAGGTTCTCTCTCCTCAGTTGATTTCTATCTCCCGAAAGAATGGTGCAGTAGATTTCAAAATGTACGATCAAATACTGTCGACCATAGGAGAGGCAAAGAACTGGAAAGAAGAGTCCCTCGGCTACTCAGTTACCAAGTCGCACAACTTTGCAGTGGTCAAAACCCCCTATAATTTTTACATTGATGGCGCTTTATCCCACTGTGGGACTGACACCTTTGATCTGGTGAAGACTCCTACTATGGGCTGGCAAATCAAACAGATCAAATACGACGTTAAGACCACTAACTGTATGGAATCTGAAAAACCGGATTTCAAGATAGGCCTGATCGCAGATGTACAGTATTGTGATTGCCCTAATACCAAAAGTAGATATTATAAAAACTCTTTAGATAAATTGGCTTCCTGTCTGAAAGATCTCAATGCTCAGGAACTCGATTTCTATATAGATGTGGGAGACCTCATTGATAGAGATTGGAAGAGTTATGAAGAAATACTCCAAATTTATAAACGAGCTGAAGCACCTGTATACCGGGTCATCGGAAATCATGACTATGACATAGAAGAGGCAAGAAAGCCACAGGTCAAAAAGGTGTTAGAACTTCCTGCCAATTATTACCACAAAGTCCATAAAGGATGGCGCTTCATTATGCTGGATGGAAATGAGGTAAGTACATATGCGCCTGGCCCGCATAAAGCACGTGCTAAAGCTACCCTCCTCCAACTGGAACAGTCCGGCGCGGAGCATGCTAAACCCTTCAACGGGGGTATGAGCCAGAAACAACTCGACTGGCTGAAAGTTCAGTTAGCTGAGGCAGAAACTGCTGGGGAAAAAGTTATTATCGTGAATCATTTCCCCGTCTACCCTGCTACCCGACATACCTTATGGAATAAGGAGGAGCTAATGGATATTCTTTCTGACTCAGATGAAGTAGTGGCTTATCTTTGCGGACATAACCATGAAGGCAACTATGGCTACCTAAATGGCGTACATTATCTAACGTTAAAAGGAATGGTAGATACGCCTGATGAGACGGCCTATAGCTTGATGGAAGTCTATTCCGATAAGCTCATCATCAAAGGAACAGGTAGAGAACCCAGCAGAATATTACAATTTTGATGATATTGTGTTGGAATTAAACCTGGAGGGTCGTATGCTTCGGCTGGTTTTACCTTTCAAGGAACAAAAACATCTTTATCACTTAGACAATTTTATGCAAGCAAAAGCGCTTTTTGTAAACACCATACTCATTACCTTATTCTCATCGGCCAGCCTGTTGGCGGTTGATCCGGGTGTAGGAGATACTACTCAGACTGAGGCTCCCCAGAACTGGCACCACATGGACCAGTCAAGCCAAAACTTTCAGGGGATCAGTTTAGGCAAAGCCTATCAGGATATACTGAAGGGCAAGAAGTCTAAAACTGTCATTGTCGGTGTGATTGACAGTGGAATAGATATAGAGCATGAAGACCTGAAAGACATCATTTGGGTAAATGAAAAAGAGATAGCCGGTAATGGGATAGATGACGATGGAAATGGGTACGTGGATGATATTCACGGATGGAACTTCATAGGTGGAAAAGATGGCAAGCACATTGATGATGAAACCCTAGAGCTTACCCGTCTTTACAAAAAGTACAATGCGCTATATGAGGATAAAAACGTAGGGACTCTTTCCGGTAAAGCCAAAAAAGAATACGCCTACTACCTGGAACTCAAAGAGGCTTTCGAAGCTGAGTTACAGGAAAATCAGATGCTTCTTCAGCAGTATGAGCAGATTTTGGGGGCTTTCCAGATGTTCAAGCCTATGCTAGAGAAGGAACTGGACGGAAAAGAGTTTAACCTGGAAAATATCTCGGCTATCACTTCTGATGATGAGAAAATCAATCAGGCCAAGGGATATATGGAATATCTGCTTGGACTGGGTGCTACTGAACAAGATATTAAAGATGGTGTAGAGCATTTTGAAGATCAGGTAAACTATAACCTGAATGTGGACTTTGATCCAAGAGGAATTGTGGGCGATGACCCATCTAATCCCTATGAGAAAAACTATGGGAATAATGATGTGAAAGGTCCTGACTCAGATCACGGTACGCATGTAGCGGGCATCATAGGAGCTGTTAGGGGTAATGACCTTGGAGCCACAGGTGTAGCTGATAATGTGAGAATTATGGTACTGAGAGCTGTTCCCAATGGAGATGAAAGAGACAAGGATGTAGCCAACGCCATTTATTATGCTGTCAATAATGGTGCACAAGTCATCAATATGAGCTTTGGTAAAGGATATTCTCCTAATAAGAAAGCAGTGGATAAGGCCGTAAAATACGCTCAGAAAAAGGGTGTGCTCCTGATTCACGCTGCCGGAAATGATGGAGAAAACATAGATGAAGTCGACAACTTCCCTACCAAAGACCTTAAAAAAGCACATTCCGGAAAACTCGTAAAAAACTGGATAGAGGTAGGCGCCACTAATTGGGGAACGAAAAGTGAATTTGTGGCCAGTTTCTCCAACTATGGAGATGCCTCAGTAGATATCTTTGCACCTGGCGTAGACATCTACTCCACCTATCCTGAGAATAACTATCAAAATCAGCAAGGGACCTCAATGGCAGCACCAGTGGTTACAGGTGTAGCTGCATTGCTAATGTCTTACTTCCCGGACCTGAATTACAAAGAAGTAAAAGAAATTCTGCTCTCCTCTTCTGTCAAGTTTGAGAATGAGCAAGTAAATCTTCCTGGCTCAGATGAGATGGTAAACTTTGGAAAACTCTCTACTACAGGAGGAATCGTAAATGCCTACAATGCCGTCAAAATGGCAAATGAAATGAAATAGGCTGGAATATAATTTCAGAAAATTGGATATGCCCCTTCTCAAAAA
>JBCDBC010000717.1:0-3810 GCA_039184535.1 Bacteroidota bacterium
ACTACTTTTTAACGAAAGTCCATGAGAAAAATTTTCTATGAAAATTATTTTCTCTCATATGTGGATAAAATGGGGATAATGCGCCTTAAGGCAGATAGAGGCCTATTATTGAACTTTATTGAGAAAAAAGAAACAGACATGACCAAGGCCATATCTGTTCATGATAGTTGGAGGATTTTGACAGGGAGAATTTATTCTGCCATATCTATTTCTTGCTGACTAATATTCAACTTTTCTGAGTCTTCCTGTGCATTGAGAAGTTCTTCCTGTTTCTTCCAGTCAATAGGGTTTCCTTTCTCTAAGGCTTTATAAACTGCTTGGTGCATTCTGGACCTAACTCTCATGTGATTGATTTTCCAGTTATCTGCATCAGGATAAATTCTATTAGACAGGAAGATGAATATAAGCTCGTTTTCAGGGTCTACCCATACGCAGGTTCCCGTAAAGCCTGTATGTCCATATGAAGCCTTTGAAGCGTCCGGAGCGATGATGTATCTTCCCTTTACGGGCGGCTTATCAAATCCTAATCCTCTGTGTCCTGCCTTTCTTCCCGTGAAGTAAGAGACCGTCTCAGGGTTTAGATATCTTCTACCGCCATATTCACCTCCATTCAATAGCATCTGGAAGAGAATAGCCAGATCATTAGCGTTAGAGAACAGACCGGCATTTCCAGCTACTCCTCCCATGAGGGCGGCAGCAGGATCATGCACATGCCCTTTTAGTAGCTGCTTACGCCAGTGCGCATCATATTCTGTAGGAATAAGTCTTTCTCCTGCTACTCTACTCGCAGGGTTGTACTGTAGATTAGCCAGGCCTAATGGCTTATAGAAGTTGTCATTTAGGTGCTGATCCAGAGACTGGTGGGTAATAGAGTCTATGGCCATCTGGAGGAGAAGCATATTCAGATCACTGTAGTTGTAATCCTTCTCCTTGTGGACCTTGCTGTATTTGAAGCGCTTCCAGATAGAATCCTTCAAGGCGTCCTTCATATAAAGCTTCTCCGCTACCTCTACCGTATGTGTCTGGTGTCTGGTAGAGTCATAAAAGTCTCTGTACTTACGCTTAGGATACTGTCTATTGTGGATATAAGGGTAGAGTGGCATTTCAATGGGGATACCGGAATGGTGCGTAAACAGCTCTTCCAGTCTCACATTGAAGATGTTGAACTCCTGAGAAAGTACCAGCTCATTTGAGGGCCTGAAAATGATCAACAGAGAATCCTGGTACCTAACTGTATCCAGTTTAGCTATCTGGTCATCAGAGGCATTTATGCTCACATACTTGGCTGCTTCAAAGTCTTTGAGCGGAATGGTATCCATGGCGTAGCGGATCTCACTAATGCCATTGGTATCTACTCGTAGATGGTTATCCTTGAAGTAGTTCCCCAGACGGGCATGTAAGTTCAATTTTCTTTCCTCATACAGCTTCATGCCTGACAGGGTGGTGGCGGCTATCTTGGTAATGGAGGCTATGTCATACAGGTCAGTGGTGTTTACCTGGCGTAGTGAGTCATAGGTGTGGTACCCGAAGGCTTCATTATATATGATGTTTCCTGCCTTGGCTACTAATACCTGACAACCAGGCATGGCCTGCTCTCTAATAGCTTCTTCAGCTATGGCTGCTATAGGAGAAAGATCATAAGAATCTATTCCTAACACTTCAGGAGAGGTGTAGGCCAGTCTGTTTACCTGTGTTTGTATTCCCTGACCCAGTGCCAATTTGTTGCTGATCTGTAGGGGGAGTTTCCCTTCCGCAGCTTCCCCTCCGAAGAGTACCTGAGCCATGATTTCCTGAGTTACCGGAAGGTGGTTATAAGCCTGAACCAGCGTTTGGAAGTTCTCAAGAAGACGCAGGTTTTGAGGCTGCTCAAAGTTTATGATCGTAATCTCTTTTTCAAGGTTGGCTTTTTCCAGCTTTGCCAGAAACTTAGTATGTGGAACCGAATCCAGCTTGGTATTTCCTATGACTACGATGAGGCTGTTATAAGCTTCCCATATATCAGAGTTTACCTTATCAAGTCCTCTCTGCTTATCTATGAGTAGGTGGTCTACCTTGATAGGAGCGTAGTAACTAAGTGTCTCTGTGAATGAGGGTAAATTTTCTCCTATGGTTAAGACTAGAAATCTTTTGTCTTCTATGTGGTGGAAAGGCAGAGTCAGGGAATCATCTTTCAATACAGTGATAGATGATCTGGTTAATTCGCGGTGGAATCGTGTGGCTAATTCCAGTGAGGGAGCCTGCACTGACTCTTGCTTACTTTGGCGGTAAAAGTCTTTAGCACCTGCCCAACGCTTGGCTTGGAGTACCTTTCGCACCTTCTGTTCAAGAAAGGACTCAGACAGTAAATTTCCGCGTACGAGCTGGCAAATTATACGCATGGCATCTTCTTCACGATTTTCCAGAATTATGACATCTAACCCACCTTGCATCATGTTGGTGATCTGTACAGTCAAATCTTTATCCTGGTCTATTCTCCCGAAGAGAATACCTTTGAACCCTATTTGCTGTTGGAAATAGGCCTGTGTAAATCCTTTGTTGTTAGTTACAACAGAGGAGTCTACCATGTCACTCATATCTTCTGTTCCCAGCATCATGGCTTGTACCCCTTCAGAGGTAAGCTTGTTGTATACCGTAGGAACTGAATCTGCGACCTCCATAATGGTAGGGGCCAGTTCATTATCTCTCTGAAACTGCACGCAGGTAAGTACATTTCTGTTATTGAGGCCTGACTGAATCTTTTCAAGAGAGTTATAAGCCGAAAGAGGTACTTCCTTATGATGTGTGAAATAGACCTGCGCACCTAACTGTTGCGTATGATAGCCTATTCTATCCCCTAATTCTGATAATGTCTGATCATTGGAGATAGCCGAAAGGGACCATACGTCCGGTAAATCTATCATATCTTCCATTTGGCCCTTTTGTTCCATACCTACTAATAGAGGTAGTGGGGCACGTTTTTGGAAGGTTTTGGTGGTTTCAAACTGTTGGATGGCTGGGAATCCTGAGAATAGTACTCCTCCTATGGTTCCTCTAAATACAGCGTGTTCCGTTTGGACAATGGAAAGGGTATCATCTGATTCCAGATGTTTCATGAGTAACTGGGCAGCTTTCTGCTCCAGACTCATATTTACCAGTAAAGAATCTATCCAAACAAAATTCTCCTGCTGATAAAATGGGATATGGGTATTTACTTGTACAGAATCTTCCTGTACACCAAAGCGGGTGGAGAAATAAATGGTACTCACGCCCACGCTTAACAGTAAAAGCATTCGATATCTGATTCGCACGGCAAACAGATTAACTCGTTAAAAACAATTAATAGTTCTGCACCAGGGAATGCGGTCAATGCCCGGATTTTCAGAGCAAAATCAATCCTGTTGCCTTATTCAAACGAGTGAATAAGGCTTCCAGATCCTCTTCAGTAAATAAGTTGAACAGATATCCTAAAGGTACTTTAAACTACTGCCAAAATCACTTGGGTGAATGACATTCAGAAAGATTACTTTAAGGACTAGGATCTACTTATTAAAGCTTGCTGATCTTCCGTAATTTCTTACATATTACGAAATAAGTGAGGACCAGGGATACTCCTTCCGCTAAATGGTCAATTGTATTTCCTAAACGGTAAATAGCTATTGTCAGGCAGGAATTACCTCTTCCTGATAAAATTGGATTCCAATAGTATGTTTTTTGGTAATTCTCAAAAGTATGAAGCAAATGGGTATTTGAATTAGGTGTTTGCTAATGTAAATAGCTGATTTAGTGGAAGGTAGTTATAGAATTGGAATTTAAATCAAATGTAGCTTTTCT
>JBCDBC010000718.1:0-3808 GCA_039184535.1 Bacteroidota bacterium
GCAGCTTACGGAATTGGTGGGTTGATAGCTGGAAAGGTACTAGCCAAAGCAGGCTTCTTCGCTTTACTAGCCAAGTTCTGGAAATTCATTGCTATTGGCGCGGTAGCCGCTTTTGGTGCATTGAAACGCTTCGTTTTTGGTGGAAAGAAGGAAGAATCTTCTCCTGAAGCAGAAGCTTAAACCTGACTGATCAATCAAAAACCACAGATACGCAGCTTGTACAGCTATGTATCTGTGGTTTCTTCTTTGAAGGAAGCCCTTTATAAAGCCAACCAGTAACTCAATTTCAGCACCAGTGCCCTTGTTTTGGGCCCAAAATTTTCGATGGAATAGTTATCAGTATACACCACAAAGAGATCCGACATAGGGGCAAAACGCCACCAGAAGCGACTGTTAATATTGAAGTTGTCGGCCTGGGTGTTGTACTGTAGGAAGGTAGTCCAGAACAGATTTCGGTTAAAGTTGATATCAATTCTGGGGCTGAAAGCCCAGATAGTCTCCGCCCCATAGGGATCAGGGAAGTCCAAATTGTTATATTCTATGTCTATCCCAAAATTTCCCCAAGGCTGGATTCGGTATAGCAGGCTAACATTGGCGGATGCGAGGGTTCCATTGTAGAATTGTCCTCCACCCAGTTCTAGCTGATACTGGAAAAACTTACGTTCGTCAGAACTATACTCTAGGCCTATCTGAGAATATCTATACCTCCCTACAGGTAGGGGCTCATCATCCGTAAGTCCAAAGGGAAAGCGGAGATCCGTTTCTGTATAATTCCCGAAAAGCGCCACACTACTACTATTCGCGAATTCAAACTGATATCCAATTGACTGAGCCAGTTCCAAAAGCTTACCCGCTCTATCCATGGTGGTAAAGTGCTCTGCCAGGAAAGCGTGCTGATTTAACACATCCGTATTCTCAGGGATGGTTCTGTACTCTATAGAATTAAAGAGAGAATGGAACCCTATTCGGATAGTGGTATCTCTTTCAGAATCTGTATTCTCGATCAGGTTTACAAAGCCCATATCTGCAAAGTAGTTGGTCCCTACATAGGCGTGGTTGACTACGGCAGATAATCTTTTCCCTCCATAGCCTCCTCCATATTGGTAGAAATAGTCATCACTGTCAAAGCCTTCCTTAAAAGACTTATGGCCACCTGCCCATCCTTCCCATCTTCCATCCTCACTTGAGTAGTTAAACTTTACACTGGCATTTCTCCCGTAATCATCTGATGCCATTTCTCCTTCATCTCCAAAGGCCTGCCGATTTGTAAACATGGCAGATACGCGAGAGCGTTTTAGTACACGCTGAGTGACAGCAACCGCTGAATAGTTCTGTGCTAGCTGATCATCAGTAGCTCGGGTTTGGGTGTTAAGGACTCCTATGCGGGTGGTCCCAGTTATATTTCCTGTGAGCCTGGCACCAAAAGCAATGGGTACAGCTCTACCATCTTCATCCAGGCCTATTCTTCTGGAAAAGAAAGGCTGGATAAGCGGAAATCCTACAGTAGTGAAGATGTCTGAATTCTCAAGGAAAAAGGTCCTTCTTTCAGGCAGGAAGATGTTAAAGCGGGTAAGGTTGGTCACCTGTTGATCCACTTCTACCTGGGAGAAATCAGGGTTTAGAGTCAGGTCCAGATTGAGGGAAGAAGATAACGCGATCTTGGCATCCAGGCCTACATCAAATTCATTGACGGCAGCCTCATCTTCTTCAAAGTCCTGGTTATAGCTTCCCGTCATATAAGGGATAATGGCAATATTCCCCTTAGTCTTCTCGGGCGGAGCATCCCACTGAAGTCTACCTGTATATCCCAGGTCTATCATCCAGAACTGTATGGGGATTCTGGCCCACCCATCTATACGGTTATTTTTCTTATCATTTCTAATGAAGTTAATGCCCCAGGTAGATCGTCCCTCCTCGTATCTGAGGGTTTTAAAGGGGATGGCCATTTCTACCGTCCACTTATCCTGGTAGCGCTTTGTTTCCACAAACCACCTGTTGTCCCACTGGCCATTATAATTTTCTGACCCACTCCCACCTCCGAGCAATACCTCTGTCTGAACTCCGTAGGGGCTGGTACCAAACATAAATCCGGAAGTAGCCTGATTAAGTGGATCTAACACAACACCTACCCCATCACTATCCCAAAATCCAACATCTCTTTTCAAGGTGGTAATCACATGATTGGTACTGTCATGGCAGATGGCAGCTACATATAAGAAATTATCATCATAGGAAACCATCATTTCCGTTTCCAGTACTGCCTTAATATCATCCTTAGGACTTTTCTGCCAGAAATCAGTGGCTATGTCAGCCTTTTGCCATGTTTTTTCTTCTATGATTCCATCCACTCTAATTTCATCTATGGCACGTTGGATGTTCAGGCCATAGTCTTGCTGGTTAGGCCTGGAGTTAGATTGGCCTATGGCTAAATGGAGGAAAAGTGATAAGAAGAGAGTAGTAAATGTTGCCTTCACGTGTAGTCAGCTTGTTCCGTTTATTAGTAATTACATGAAGTAAGCTAATGTAGGGCCTTTTTTGTTCAAAAAAAGTCTAGTGAAAGACGACTCGCATATGCAATCAAGCCGTTTGTCTAAAATTTAGCTTATGTGAAAAGTATAACCCTTGAGCTATCAAAGGTTCATTAAGGTGAGACAGAATTGACCTAAAAATGCTTACAGAGAAGTGAGTCTTGTATCTAACTCATACTTATACAGGAGGGTCTCTTTAAGCTGCTCTATTTCCAAAGGGCCTATATTAAGCTCCTCATCCAGGTAATTTTCTACTGAACCGTATTTTTCTTCAATAGAAGTGAAGGCAGCTTGTAAGTATTCTGTTCTTACTTCCATAATACCTCGGAGTTTTTGGTGGCTCATACCTAAGAAGAGAGCGGCCTTCTTTAGTATTTCCTCACTATTATCATGAAGATAATAGTTTGACATTAGGTATTCATCCATGATGTCTTCTCTACTTACTCCAAGAGCTGACAGAATGAGGGCTGAAGCAAATCCAGTCCTATCTTTCCCTGCCGTACAGTGAAATAATAGGGGGTAGTTCTCGTCTTCCAGTAGAAGGCGGAAAAACTGCTTATACTCTTCTGAGTAGTCCTCCACATAACTTCTATTCATCTCCATCATAACCTTAGCAGCCTGGAAATCTGGTGAATTGATCTTATTGATAAACCCGTCCTTCAATCCCTTCCCCTCTCCTACTGGAATGTGAAAGTGAGATATTTGGTCCAGGCCGGGCCATTGATCTGAACTTTCTTCTGCTTCTGCCACCGTTCTGAAATCACAGATAGTAGAAATCCCTAACGGAATTAAACGCTGATAGTCGTCTTGAGAAATTTCAGCAATACTCCCTGACCTGAATAATTTTCCCCACTTAACCTGATACCCATCTTGTGTAAAGAGGCCCCCTAAATCTCTCATATTAAGGGCCCCATCTATATCAATATATCTTTCTGCGATGAAAAAAGTGTCTTGAGGAGAAGCGGCTACAAACATATTCTGTTCATTTCCAGGATACATCAGTAGCTCATTAGAATCTGAGAATTCTATCTTCTTCCCTAATGTAAGTGAATCATTCAGAGAAAAAATCTCCAGATACGCATACTTAGTATAAAATTGCAGCTTATCGCTTGCCTCATTCCTACTTAAACCCGCTTTCTCTACGAGGGACATTTCCGGTGGTGTATTCCTTTCATAATCACCACAGGAAATCAACATCATTAGGAAGGCAGGAAGAATTAGTCTTATGAGGAGTCCGCTTTTCATAACGTTGACTGTAAATTCTATGAGTAAAATATACC
>JBCDBC010000719.1:0-3806 GCA_039184535.1 Bacteroidota bacterium
AAGGGCCAACTATTCTACAAAAGTGTTGTCATTGGGGTAGGATACTGAGGAACTAAATAAATGTATCTAGCAATATTAACACAAAAAGTATGAGACGATATTCCATCCTTAAGATGATGGGGCTTCTTAGCATGAGTATCTTCATGTTAAATATAGCTGTAAGTCAGACTGTTAGAGGAAATGGGGAGGTAGTCCGCCAGAACAGAAATATTGACGGTTTTGAAGCCGTTGCTGTAGGTGGTGCCTTCAATGTCTACATCAGCCAAGGAAGTGATTATAAAGTCACGGTAGAAGCTGATGAGAATTTGCTAGATCATATTTCTACAGAAGTCCGAGATGACGTCCTCTACATCAAATCCAAAAGAAATATCAGAAATGCTGAAAAGCTGAATGTATATGTCAGAATGGGAGAACTTAGCCTCATAAGTTCCAGCGGTGCTTCTGATGTGTATGCTGAAACTGACCTGGAAAGTGAGAACCTTGAATTAAGCAGTAGTGGTTCTTCAGATATCAAGCTAGGTGTAGTAAAAGCAGAGTCCGTAAAAATCAAAATCTCTGGTGCCTCTGACGTGCGCATGAGTGGAAGTGCTGAAGAAGTTCAGATTCAGGTAAGTGGTTCCGGAGATTTCAAAGGATATGAATTTAAAACCCGCCATGGAAAAGTAAGTGTTTCCGGAGCAGGTGATGCATATGTACACGTAACTGAAAGCCTGACAGCCTCTGCCTCAGGTTCAGGAGATGTTCGTTGTAAAGGACAGCCTCAGAAAAGAAGTGTAAATGTATCAGGTGCAGGAGACGTAAGCTTTATGTAAGGAGACAATCTTCTTACATAATTTCAGCCATTTCCTTTAGTTGCTTATCCAATACAGCCAGTCCTTGTTGAAGGGTGTGAGGCTTGTATCCCAACTCTGTTTGTGCTTTCAATAGAATAAAACCAGTTTTCGGCGGTCTTTTCGCCCGCTGGCCTAGAGAAGCACTATCTACTTCAGAAATCAAACTTTCATCCAATTCCCAAAAACGAGCTGCCTCTTTCGCAATATCAATGATGGACATATACTCCGGTCCGCTGATATGAAAAACCCCCTCTACATCCTTCATCGCAGCTGCTACTGAAGCCCACGCCAAATCCTCCACCAAAGTGGGAGAACGAAACTGGTCATACACTACATTGATAGCTTTTTTGTCTTCCAGACTCTTTTTCACCCACAAGATAATATTACTGCGGCTCATAGCGGGAGAAATTCCATATAGGAGAATGGTTCTAAGAATTACTGCGGAGACCCCTGATGCCAGAATAGCCTGTTCTGCCTTTAATTTAGACAGACCATAATAATTGACCGGATTAGGGGCATCTTCCTCTCGATAAGGCCCCGCCTCTCCATCAAATACAAAGTCTGTCGAGATGTGTATAAGTCTGACCCCGTATTCTTTACACATCTCACATAGGTAAGAGACTGCATGATGATTTACTTCATCACAAAGCTTTTTTTCATCCTCACATTTATCCACCTGGGTAATGGCAGCAGTATGGATGACTTCCGTGGGGCGGAACGTCTCAAATATATCCTTCCATACCTCCTTATCTGTTAGGTCAGCATCTCTATACTTGTACCCCTCCCTTTCTGGATTTCTATTTACTCCTCTGGAGGTGGCTAGTAAGTCTATACCGATTCTTCCTACAAGCAGATTGGTGATTTTTTGTCCGAGCAGGCCATTACTTCCGGTCAGCAGAATACGTTTTTGCATACTGGGCTTTTCTGATAAGCCAAAACTACCAAGCTCTCTTGGTAAAACAAGACTATCAATAAAAATATTTAAACGGGCTAAAGATTTAGGGAGGGTTAAATGCCGAGCTGGTAAAGTTTCCCCTCTTTCATGCTGACCATAACAGCTTCGGCAGAAATACTATCTTCTTCACACCTTTGCATGGCTTGCTCAGCAGCAGTAGCATCTTCATAAAAGCGATACACCAGGGCTATTTGCTCTTTTCCATCTCCTTTTACTACAGTTAAGTAATGAGGAATGTCTTTCCCGGTAGAAAGATATTGGTAAATATTTTCTTTGGCTTCTTCTTCTGTCTCTGCCCAATCTGTTACGAGGAGGTACAGATTCTCAGGTCTGACAGTCATCACAGAAGGATTTTCTACTATTTTACTGACAGCAACATGAAAAGGAAAGTCCTCATGCTCCTCCAGATACTTCTCTATTCCCATTTTATCACCTGCGAAGGGATAAAAATCTGTTGAAGTCTTTCCTACCAGAAGACTCTGACTTCCCTGATCTTCCACCATGTGTATATCTGTAACCACCTCAAGGGCAAACCTATAGTCTTCTTCAATCAGCTTAGCAAATTCTTCTCCTTCTCCAGACTGTCTAAGTTCATGCCCCACTTGAATCAGCTTCATAAATGAACCCATATTCATATATGGGTATTCTCCGCTGTAGGATATGGTTCTGGTATCCTGAAAGGACTCGTATAGCTGAAGCTCAGAACTTGCTTTGACACGAAGGTTAGCGGTCATAAAGGTCGTAGGGCCTAAGCCTGCATACATCCCCTCACCTACTATCATCCCTATTCCCAGTCTACTTAGCTCCTCATCAAACTGATCCATTTGATCATACCAGACTTCCTCATTCATATTAGCTATGAAAGGATCTAAAGCCGGAATGATGGACTTATCTCTGGTCTCCATCAACTGAAGTATATCAGCATCTCCTTCCACAGTAGATTCGTCCGACAACATAGCCGCATATTCTTCTATTAGGCTCAAGGTCTGAGGATCATCCTTAATCAGCCCATAAATGAGGGGAAATTTAGCTGGAAAATTAATGGCTGCTTCTTCCTTCTCTGACGCGAACGAAATATCCCCTTCACCTTCCCTGAGACTATCAGTGGAAGAAAGCGCGTTGGCCTTACCTACAAGTCCAGCCTCACTTTCTGGAGGAACAGAGTTAGTACAGGAAATAATGGTGATACCTATGACAATAGGAATGAAAAGTAGCTTTTTCATGGGCTTCAATTTACTGTTCTTTCCTAATGTGCGCTTTGACAGCTACTAGCTGGCAGCTCTGAAGTCTATCAAATTGGCTTCTGAGAGCTTTTCGTTAGCCATATCAAGCGTAACATGATAGTGATCTCTTCCCTCATCAGGCATCTCAAACATGATGTCTAGCATGATGGCTTCCATAATGGATCTTAAGCCACGGGCACCCAGCTTGAGTTCATCTGCCCTGTTTACCACTACATCCAGGACTTGATCATCGAAAGAGATGGTCTTATCCTCTAACTCAAACATGCGCTGGTATTGCTTGATGATAGAGTTACGGGGTTCTGTGAGAATTCTCCTAAGGGCTTCAGAATCCAAAGGATTCAGATATGTCAATACCGGAAGGCGTCCAATGATCTCAGGGATTAATCCAAAGGAACGCAAGTCCGCTGGCTGAATAAACCTGTAGAGATTAGTCTTCTCATCTATAGACACCCTGTTATCTCCATTGGTACCAAATCCTATCTGTTTGACAGAAAGTCTTTGAGAAATAATTCTGTCTATGCCTTCGAAGGCTCCTCCACAGATAAAGAGGATGTTGGTAGTATCTATCTGAACCAGGCTTTGCTCTGGATGCTTTCTCCCTCCCTTAGGGGGAACATTAGCCGTAGATCCTTCCAGTAGTTTCAGCAATGCCTGTTGTACACCTTCTCCACTTACATCTCTGGTGATGGAAGGATTATCAGACTTACGTGAGATCTTATCTAACTCATCTATGTAGATGATGCCTCTTTCTGCAGCCTCTACATCGTAGTCAGC
>JBCDBC010000720.1:0-3804 GCA_039184535.1 Bacteroidota bacterium
ATACACAGAAGGAATTTCAGGACTAGCACAACAACCAATATTGGTGTAGCTGGTACTATTATCATTCTCACAGGTTGCTGACTCACATACGTCTACTTCACTCTCATTTCCATTCAGAATGTTATCCTGACAACTCCATCCATTTCTAATCACATTAGCCTCCGCTTCAAGCTCATTAAGGATGTTGGATTGTTCCTGGCTAAGGGAAGAGATAAGGTTTTCATTTTCAAGCGGATCTTCCAGTAGGTCATAAAACTCCTGAGTACCATTATTAAAGTTGATGAGTTTATATCTATCATTTCTAATGGTCCAATCAGCATCCAGCTCAGAGTACGAATAAGGCTTTTGGGGGAAGTTTGTACCTGTAAGCATAGGCTTCATGCTAAGGCTATTGTGAATACCCCCTTCAAGATTCGACCCTGCTAATTCCAGTATAGTGGCATATAGATCAACCGCATGTACCAGCGCATCTTCTTGTTCTCCCATTCTACTAACCCCTTTCCCAGTAATGGTCATGGGGATGTGTATGCCTCCCTGATACAGGCTATTCTTTCCATGCTGAGTAGGATAAGCTTGTAGAGGACCATTTGGAGTTCCGTTGTCTCCCAGATAGATAATGATGGTATTCTCCAACACATTTTGAGGAATATTCTCCAGTAATCTACCTATCTCAAAGTCCATGGATTCTATCATAGCCATGTACTTTTGCAGATTATTATTGACATTTGTACGTGTGTACATGGAGTCAGGCGGCTCATGAAAGGGGGAGTGAGGTGTAACATGTGCCAACCATAGAAACCAGGGTTGATTTTGTTGGTTTACCCAGTCTATGGCGCTATTGGTCAGATGGGTAGTAACGTACTCAGATATATTTTCTTCTACTCCATTTTTCACTTTGGGCCAGTCATAGTAGTCATCTACCATAGCTGTAAAGGAACCTTCATAATAGTCTATACCATGTTGAGCTGGATGGTCAAAGTCTACTGGAGAAGATAAATGCCATTTCCCGATTAGGGCACTGGCATATGTATTATTGGTACGAGTGTTTAGTTCTTTGAATAAAGAAGTATGCTCAATTCCCAGATTGCCAGGTGTGCCTGTAACTCCTGTCTTAGCCCCGTACTTTCCGCTCATGATGTTGGCGCGTGTAGGCGTACACTTAGGGGCCGCCCATGCTTGAGTATACATTAACCCTGCATTCCGTAAGCTATCCAGCGTAGGAGTAGCGGGCATTTGGGCATTCTGCATATATCCATTGGAGGCATCTACGCCCAGATCATCTGCAATGATGAGGAGAATATTTGGTCGGTCAGGATCAGTTTGTGCAAAGAGACTCGATGAAAGAAGAAGAGAGAAAAGAGCAAAGTTGGTAAGGACCCTAAGGTAGAGACACATAGGTATTTATGGGCTTATTTATAGAGGTATAGCAAAAGTTGGGCTAATCTGTTTATCCCTCAAGGAAATCTTTTAGGATTCCTTTCTTTATATGATCTATTTGGGGGTAAGAGGTTTAATTGGGAACTAGAAAAATAAGCAGCTTCTCAACTTTTACTTGCGTATGTACGTCTTGATGGGTACGCTACCAAATTATTAGGGCCTCAGTTTTTCTTTTACTTAAGCGAAATGCCCTATCCTTACCCAGGTGGTGAACGAATACAATGTTTGAATGATTAACTATTTGGTTTACCAAGCAAGTATTTCTGATTTCCAGACTTTGGATCTCTTTACGCCTGAGATTTAGCTTGGCTTTAAGGTAACAACTATTATGCTCTACCTTGAAATGAAACACTTGTATATCCATTTTCTCCTCATCTACTAACCATTGACTATGGCTGATTAGGTATTTTTCAGCCATTTCCTGACAGAAAGCTTCATCATAGGTCTCATTTATGGCGAGTTCCAGGTCCCTTTTATCAAATTTGACCTCCATAAAGATAGACTCTTCTTCTACCCATAGGTCAAAGGTGGCCAGGGGTTTATCTAGCGCTGGGGATATGAACAAGGGAATGAATAAGGATAGAAGTAGCATTTTTTTATATCATGCTTATGCTGAGCGAGGCTATTCAGAATTGAGATACAAATGGTAATTCGGAGAACAAGGATGAGTTCCGATTAACTCCTGACTGTGCTTGAGTATCAAGTGTATACATAGGCTGCTTGGCTTGTATATATACAAAGTGTTTTCAGTCCAAATCGTTCAAACAGAAGGCTGATTTTGGCGAAAAATTGTCAGATGAATCTTTATTGAAAGCTTTCGAAGATCAGTTAGGAGAGATGAATCTTGTCCAAAGTACAGTGAGGTCCCTATGCTAAACTAGCCTAATTTCTGCAGTCTCTCCGCCGCCTGATCAATTGTCTCCTCTTTCTTGGCAAAGCACAATCTGATCACCTTTTGATCTGGTGCCTTGGTATAAAATGGACTGAGGGGGATAGCTGCTACGCCTATTTCTCTTGTAAGGTATTTCGCAAACTCAGCATCAGATAACTCACTGAGCCCTTCATAGCTAAATAGTTGAAAGTAGGTTCCCTTAGAGAGATAAGGTGCCAAGGGTACATCTACTAGCACCTCATTCATGTAATCCCTTTTCTGCTGGTAAAAGGCAGGTAATTCTTCATAATGTGAAGGCTCTGCCAGAAATTCAGCCAATGCATACTGGCTAAAAGAGTTGACAGCGAAAACGTTCCATTGATGGATATTCTTGAACTCTTGTATTAAAGGTTCCGGCCCCACACAATAGCCTACCTTCCAGCCGGTGCTATGAAAGGTCTTTCCAAAAGAGAATACACTAATGGACTGCTGAAAAAGCGCAGGAAACCTCAAGGCACTTTGGTGCGCCAGACCGTCATAGATGAGATGTTCGTACACCTCATCACTAAGTACAATGATGTCTTTTCCAGCTACGATTTGTTCCAGTGCTTGCAAATCTGCCTCTGATAAAACGGTTCCTGTGGGATTATGAGGCGTATTGATCATGATCATGCGTGTTTTTTCCGTGATCATGGCCTCTACTTCATTCCAGTCGATCTGGAAATCAGGGTATGGTAGGACGTAGGGTTTAGGGACACCACCTGCTATTTGGATAGCTGGAACATAAGAGTCAAAGGCAGGCTCAAACAGAATAACTTCCTCTCCCTTATCCACAAATGCCATAATAGCGGTAAACAGTCCTTGGGTAGCTCCTGCCGTAACGCAGACTTCTGTTTGGGGGTTTATGGCTACGCCATAGGTTCTGTCTATCTTATTGGCAATAGCCGTTAGAAGCGGTAAGGCACCCGGCATAGGGCAATACTGATTTTTCCCAGCATTCAGGTATTTCTCCACCAGTCTTCTCAGTTCTGGAGAATTATCAAAGTCCGGGAATCCCTGACCAAGGTTAATAGCGTTATGCTTCCTCGCAAGGGCAGACATGACTGTGAAGATGGTCGTTTCTGAAGAGGGAAGTTTAGAGGTGAAGTTCATCTAGCTGAGTTCGTTAGCTTCATTAAGGACTTTTTGATAAAGGTTATCGTCTATCAGAAAACCTGCTTTTTCTCTTAAGTCATTCAGAAGGGGCTTAATTTTCGGAATTAGGGCTGATTTCTTGGCAATCAATAAAATGCCCAAAAGCCCAATTACGGGTATACCCATAGAAATGGCAATTGATCTTCCTTTCTTCTCATCAATAGCCAGGAAGTCAGGCTGAATTTCCTTTGAAAGGGCTATAGCTGAAGCCTCACCTTTATCTAGGACGGAGAAGAGACTTTCTTCTAATACCTTATTAGAAGGACTCATGATAGTTAACCAACTAGCATTATCAATCGGAG
>JBCDBC010000721.1:0-3790 GCA_039184535.1 Bacteroidota bacterium
AAAGTCTATGACCTTAATAGAGGGATTCTCTTTAATAAAAAAATCAGGTATGTCCATTCTTACCTCATTTCTCCTGTTAGGTGCCATCATGGGATAGAGAATGATTTTACCTTGTCTGTGGAAGGAAATCCAGTTGTTAGGGAAAATAGCATCTGGCGTAACAGGATGTTCTAGGTCTTCCATAACAGTTACAGAAACACCTGCATCCCGTAATATCTTCACAAAAGTGTCAAATTCTGTTAATGCCTTCTGTTGAACATCATTTGCTGACAGGTCAGACAAAGTTTGCTGATAGGCATTACTTTCAGCCGTAAGAGGATTAAAGCCAAAGTTCTTTGGCCGGACCATCATGATCCGGGAAGTGCTCTGTACTGTAGTAGTCATAACAATCTCGCCTTTTTACAGGGTGCACAAAGATGGAAAAAAAAAGAACTTTTCCCATCTTTTTTTAGGTACAAGTGAACCTTCCCGCTACATAAGGGTAAAATGCTATGTACGGATGAACATGGATATACACTCATACCAACAATTGACTGATGAGCGACTGGTCTCCCTGATTAATGAGGGAGATGATAAGGCTTGTTCAGAGTTGTATGGTAGATATAGCCAACGTATGCTCATGTATTTCTTCAGGATGCTGAATTACAATGAAGAAAAAGCACAGGATTTCCTGCATGATCTCTTCATTAAGGTGATTGAAAAGGCTTCTCTCTTTGATGGACAAAGGAGATTTTCTACCTGGATTTACACAGTAGCGTCCAATATGTGTAAGAATGAGTACAGAAGCAGGGAAGTGAGAAAGATTCTGGCTTATACTGATCAGCCTATTGAGAAGGGAGATGAGGATGAGTATAGCCTGGATGATATTCTCCAGATGAAGCAGTTTGGAAGCTGTCTTCAAGAGGAGTTACATCAGCTAAATGAAATTCATAGAGAAGTAATCATCCTCAGGTACCAGGAAGAGCTGAGCATTAAAGAAATCAGCCATGTGATGGCCTGTACAGAGGGGACCGTAAAATCAAGGATTTTTTATGCACTCAAGAAGTTGGCTGCTTGTCTGAAAGCATTTAAACCGGAGCATTAATCAGGAAGTATGGAAAAAGAGAATAAAACACCCACCACTATGTTGGATCTTGAATACTTACTCAGGACTATGCCCTTTGATAGGCTCACTCCTGAAATACAACACGAGGTGCTGAAAGAGGTTTCTGCGGAAGAGTATGGACTCATGCGCCAAACCATTCTCAAGAGTAGAAGCTGCTTTCAAAAGAGAGAAAATCAGCTTAGACCTGATCCCGCCATTCTATCAGACTTAAGCCAACGGGTGGCTAACAAGAAGAAAGGACCATGGGATAAGATCAGGCATATATTTACCTATCCCATCCCTGCTTATCAGGCTGCTGCCGCTATCGTATTCCTGGGAATAGGGCTAAACATGATGGACACCACCTCCCATACCACTGCCATCAATGGGGCAGAGTATAACATGATTGTAGATACCGCCTTTGTACCTGCTAACTCTGTTTCTTTTGATATGGCTGGAGAAGACTCTGTATACAAGATGGTAAGCCCCAGGGACTAGTCACCGAAGCTGATGCCTACTCCCCTGGCGGCCTGAATAAGGTAAGAATCAGGAGAGACAACATTGTAGTCCTCTATAGCTTCTTTCAGAGATACATCAATTATGTTGTTATTTTTAAATGAGACCATTCTCCCATACTTCTCTTCTAACACCAGCTCAAATGCTCTCACCCCAAACTGGGTGGCCAGCACTCTGTCGAAGGCGGTAGGAATCCCCCCGCGTTGAATATGACCAAGTACAGTTACTCTTGAGGTCTCTATACATCCTGCCTCTCTCAGTTCTTCTTGTAGTTGAAAGCCTATTCCTCCTAATCTTTTATGTTGGTATCCGGCTTCCTGACTCGCAGAAGATACAACGGATCCATCCTTGGGGTGCGCTCCCTCAGCTACCACAATATTCACAAAACCTCTTCCGTTCACGTACCTTTCTGATATACGATCAACGATGGAAGGGATATCATAGGGAATTTCTGGTATCAGGCATACCTCAGCACCACCGGCTAGTGCAGTGTGTAAGGCTATCCATCCGGCAGACCTACCCATCACTTCCAGAATCATGACCCTGCTGTGGCTGGCCGCTGTTGTAACCAGCTTGTCCACGGCTTCAGTGGCTATCTGTACTGCCGTCTGAAAGCCGAAGGTATAATCAGTAGCAGATAGGTCATTATCTATGGTCTTGGGTACGCCAACTATATTAATTCCTTTCTCAAAAAGTTTTTGGGAAATAGCCTGACTTCCATCTCCTCCTATGCTGATGATGGCTTCTATGTTGGCTTCTTTGAGTAAGTCTGCAATTTCATCAGATCTGTCAACACCTTCCCAGCTGCCATCTGCTTTTACCACAGGCCAGTTGAAGGGGCCTCCTTTATTGGTGGTTCCTATAATGGTTCCTCCCTTCACATGGATCCCGGAAGTGGCATCATCATCCAATAAAACTAGTTCCTGGGGATCTCCCAGGAGCCCGTTAAAGGCTTCTATACTTCCTATGACTTCCCAACAATCCTCTTCCTGGGAAGCGCGTTTTACTATCGCTCTTATTACTGCGTTCAAGCCAGGACAATCTCCACCTCCCGTGGTAACCAACACTCTTTTTTTCATGCAAAACTTTTATGATGCCAAATCGATGGCCAAAACTAACAGCTTTTGGGCAATGGGCAATATCAATTAGAAACAATCAGGCTTGTACTCTTCAGGGCTGGTCATGTCTGTGTAGTAATACCTTTCCCCATTCAAAAAGGTCTTGGAATCTTCAGAGCTGATCACATAAGTATAGACTTCTCCGCTATAGAATTGTAGCTCCAGCACGGGTTGTCCTACTGCATTAGCTATTACTTCCCAGGTTCCATTTCCATCATTAGTATCATATCCGCTAGCCGTAGCATTAGAGGCAGAGGTCCCCCCGGTTACAGATGTGAAGCTGCTGCTGTAGTAGTTAAAGTATCCTCTGGAGCATAGGTCTATTACCTCTTTGCTGGAAGTAGAACCACCAGTGGTGATATTTGGATCAGAATAGTCAAAGGAAGAATAAGAACTCATATAGGTCAGCTTGGAGTTCTGTAGGTCTTTTTGCCATTGCTTGACTACAGGAGGAAGGATAGGTTGACTGAATCTGATGCTATTGAAAATGTTCATCACCAGTTCTTTATATCTGGGAGAATAAGCTTCCGGACTGGTAGCCGCCATAATCATGACCCCTTTCCCATAAGGATTGAGCGTAGCCAATATGTATGCATTGATGGCCTGATATTCCAGATATCCTTCATACTCCCCAGCTAAGGTGTTTTTGTCTGGCTGAACCAGCGTACTTGCCAATGAAATGGACGTTCCATCCCCTTCTTCCTGGGGTGTCTGTGCCTCCAGCCGCATTTGATCCATATTTTTCGAATTGTGGGTAGTTAAATAAATTAAGCCTGCTTCCGTATTCGACCCACAAACAATACCGTCTCCGTATTCCTGTCCCATCCAACCATCAGGAAGGGTGAGCTTGATGCCAAGAGTTTCAAAATGTAAGTCTCCCTGGATTTGGGCACTGGTAGATGAGAAGAATCCTGAAATGAGGAGGAGGGTTAAAAGTGTGTGGGTTTTCATGCTGTAGTAGTTAGGGTAAAAAAATAGGGGATCTCTTGATAAAGAAGAGATCCCCTAAAAATATACAAAAATCGTAATTACATAATGCCATCCAGGGCAGCTAGTGCCTTGTCATACTCAG
>JBCDBC010000722.1:0-3783 GCA_039184535.1 Bacteroidota bacterium
CCTTGGATATCTTCTCTATAGAAAGGTAGTTCATTATCGATTTAGTAATTCTTCCAGGACAGGAACAGTATTAGTCATGATGCGCTCCTGTATATTCTCAAGAGAAGCTTTCTCAAATCCATTTCCGGTAATGTGCTCGTATAGTTCAATGTACCTATCCGAGATCAACTGCACCCGCTCATCATTCATCACGGGCATTTTCTGTCCATCCAGTCCCTGAAATCCCTCAGACATGAGCCACTTTCTCACAAACTCCTTGGAAAGCTGCTTTTGCGGTTCTCCCTTATCCTGACGATCCTGATAACCATTCAGGTAAAAATAGCGGGAAGAGTCAGGGGTATGTATCTCGTCTATTAGGTAGACCTTTCCGTCCAGACTTCCCATTTCGTACTTGGTATCTACCAGGATCAGGCCGCGTTCTTTAGCCATTTCCGTTCCCTTGTTGAAAAGCTGTAGGGCATAGTCTTTTACAGTTCCCCACTCATCCGGATCCAAAAGACCTGATTTAAGAATCTCCTGTTCTGTAATATCCTCATCATGTCCTATGGTAGACTTGGTAGAGGGAGTAATGATGGGTTCTGGAAGTCGGTCATTTTCTTTCAACCCATCAGGTAGGGTTACCCCACAAACTTCCCTTTTTCCTGCTTTGTACTCCCGCCATGCATGGCCAGCCAAATAAGCTCTTACCACAATCTCAACAGGGAAAGCCTGGCACTGGATAGCAATGGTGACATTAGGATCAGGGACTGCCAATATATGGTGAGGGATTTCCTGGTCTACGGCATTGAAGAAGTGGGCAGCTATCTGATTCAGGATCTGACCTTTATAGGGAATGCTCCTTGGGAGGATATGATCAAAAGCAGATAACCTGTCACTGGCTACGATGACCAAAAAAATATTAGAAATATTATATACGTCTCTCACCTTCCCCTGATATCTGGCGATTTGTCCAGGGAACTGAAAATCAGTTTGATCTATGGTATTTAGTGTCATAAGAAAATTGAAAAGTCAAAGATAGGGGAATAAATGGGAATGCAGAGAGATTGCGTTTTCCTCATTCTTTTACTAAATTATAAATACCCTAAAATAATGAAAATATGGCTTCAGAGCTCTCCTCAACAGTTACGGAAGGTATCAGAGTGAATGTCAGGACCGCGTACGTAAAAGATGAATCCTCGCCTAAGCATAATTACTTTGTGTTTGCCTATCAGGTAGAAATCATTAATGAATCAGCTTATCATGTACAGCTGGTTTCCAGAGAATGGCATATCACAGATAGTACCGGCAACAGACGCATGGTTCAGGGAGACGGAGTCGTAGGGAAACAACCTAATCTGGCACCCGGCCAGAAGTACCAGTATGTCAGCGGTTCACATTTTCTGACCCCCATAGGGAAAATGGAAGGCCACTATACCATGCTAAGAAAAATAGATGGGGCGAGTATTGATGTTCAGATTCCTCCTTTTGTGATGGTAGTTCCTTATTTGTATAATTGAGGGAAATTAGATTACACCATCTCCCAATTACACACATGGATAATACAAATACTAAGCCTGCAACTGCTGAAATCAAATACCTTGGGTCGCTTAGAACACAGGCCACTCACCTAAGATCTGGAACAGAAATCATTACAGATGCACCAGTAGATAACAATGGGAAAGGAGAAGCTTTCTCACCAACAGATCTGGTTGCAACTGCCCTTGTAAGCTGTATGATCACCGTAATGGGGATTTACGCTAACAAGAATGACATCCAGATGGGAGAAATAGACAGTAGCGTGGAGAAAATTATGGCATGGGGTCCGAGAAGAATTTCACAACTTAACCTGGAGCTGACTTTCCTCAATCACCAGTTAAATGAGACCCAGAAAGCGCTCCTACAGGATATAGCATTGAACTGCCCCGTGGCGAAGAGTATTCACCCGGACATCTCTGTAAATGTGAAATTTGTGTATAATTAACCGCCCAGCACCAAAGAGACTGAACCTGACTTTCCCAGATTCGGTCTTATTCTTTTTTGCTATTTGTGATTTCCTACCTTAGTTGCATAACATACCTTTCCACCTGTACATGAGGTGAAGGTTGTAGCTAGTGTGGCCAGAGAAAACAAAACGACGAGGGTAATTACAAAAGATTTTACACGCTTCATGAAAAAATAAATTGTGGGTGTGTTCCCTAATGTTCAACAATAAAGGTAAAAATCTTCAATAGGTAAATGGTTTTTAAGTGAATGACTAAGGAAGAATTTGCCACCTTAATTTCAGGTAAGGTACAAAGCTTTATTGAAGATAATATTGACAAAGACCCTGCCAAACTGGCGCTATCAGCCTACAAATACTCCCTTCCCGTACCCTTGATAGCTAGCCAAATCAAGTACCTTCAACGAGCCGCAAACAAGCTCCCTACATATTACCACCAAAGATGTATTCTCCCTCCCAGGGCCTTTGAACAAGCTAGTAGTGAGCAGAGTACTTCTTTAAAACCCTTTTCTGGGAGTCGTTGTTTGGATCTGACTGCTGGGTTTGGGGTTGATAGGCTGGCTATTTCCCGACATGCAAGTACCATGATCTGCGTTGATAAAAATACTGTTCTATGTGAAATTCTTACCTATAATTTTGCCAAAATGGGAATCTCCTTGCCAGAAATAGTGAATGATTCTGCAGAATCTTTCATCAATCAATATGAAGGCCCTGTTTTTGACCTGATTTATCTGGACCCTGACAGAAGGCAAGATGATCAAAAACGCCTTGAAGATCCTGCCTCCTTTAGCCCCAATATTTTTGAGATCCTCCCCAGATTGCTGGAGATAGGAAAAAAAATCTGGGTAAAATTTTCACCCTTGCATGAGGTTTCTCACCTTCCGCAGCAGTTTTATCAGGTGCAGCAAGTGATGGTCATCTCAGTGGATGGAGAGTGTAAGGAGGTCCTGGCTATTTTTAGAGATAAGGAAGAGAAATCCTTACCGGAGTTTCATGCGCTGATTCATCAAGGCGAGAAATCCTGGTCTTACCTTTTTCAGGAGAAGGATGCTGATGTAAAGCTTATGGATCCGAACATCAGCTATGGCTACGTACATAAGGCAGATGTGAGCTTTTACAAGCTGAATCGTGCCATGGAGTGGTGGGCGCAAGTAGTCCAGAAGAGCCACTCCGGGATGAACCATGCACAAGGCTACTTTTTTACGCAAGAAACCCTCACAGAAGACTTACCAGTAAGGAGCTATAAGATTCTCGAGAATTATCTATTTAAGCCTAAGAAGCTGAAGAAAGCCCTAAAAGGCTTGGGTATAAACAGGGTGGAAATCTCCAAACGCCATTTCCCCTTTTCTGTGGCTGAAATTCGAAGAAGTCTGGGGATAGCTGCTGGCGGAAGCCACCAACTCATTTGTACGACTTTTCCTGATGGAAGTAAGCGGGCTTTGCTATGTGAAGCGGTCAAAAGTTAGTCTTCTTAACCTCAAGTTAAATTTCAGGATTTCCTTTTACCAGTGCTTCGTCGCCTTCCGCGGGCTTTCCATATCAGCCCAGTGCCTTCCATATCATCCCTGTGACCTTCTTTTGGCATTCGCCCCAAAAGAAGGGAAAAACGCTTTGTCCCTCCAATGCAACGCTGCAATCCTCCCACAACCCGTGGAGGAACGGCCAGCCCGCTAATTATGTAGCTATTGAAATGGGTTCCTGGAAATTGAAAAATCAATCTTTAGAAAACAAGCAGGAGCTTGTCTAGCTACTACAATGAGCGGAATAAGCTCCTGCTTGTTCCGAATCCTGGATCAGGACTCCCG
>JBCDBC010000723.1:0-3783 GCA_039184535.1 Bacteroidota bacterium
CCTGGGATTAGGAGGAGCAGGTAATGTCAATCCGGAAAAAGACTTCCCTTCTATGTTTGAACCTATTCATGGCTCTGCCCCTGACATTGCCGGAAAGAACATCGCAAACCCCATCGGTCAATTCTGGTCTGCAGCCCTCATGCTGGAACATTTGGGAGAGGTGGAAGCTGCCAATAATATCATGTCAGCCATTGATGCGGCTACCAGCAAGGGGATTTTACCCGTGGACCTGGGAGGAAGTGCCAGTTCTTCTGATATGGCAAAAGCGGTAATAGATTCCCTGTGATGGGCTTAGGCCAAACAGGAAAAACTTTGCGGCTTTGCGACTTTGCTTGAGAATAATCCACGCAAAGACGCCAGGACGCAAAGAGGGTAACCTGGAAGAAAATACCCATTTAGTTTGCCAATAAATCGCTCATAGAAGGAATTTTGTGTTCTAAAATGACGTACACTTAAAATGAAATTAATCGACCTTTCTCTACCTATATCTTCTCAGCTTTCTGGCGTAAGCATAAGCCCAGCCAAAAGCATGGAGAAAGATGGGTGGAATGCCACTACCCTACAGCTGTATTCTCATGCTGGCACCCATGTGGATGCCCCTATCCATTTTGGGGCATCTGATCAGACCATAGACCAGATGCCCTTGGACGCGTTCTACGCAGAATGTTGGGTAGTGGATTGTCAGGTCAAGGAAAAGGAAGAACTGACCCTTTCTCACTTGGGAGACATAAAGGATAAGGTTCAGGCAAATGATGGACTGATTTTCCGAACAGGTTGGTCTTCCAGACTAGGCCACGAAAGCTACAGAAATAGCCTGCCTGCCATTAGTGAAGGATTAGCTCACTGGATGGTAGATAAGAAGATAAAGCTTATTGGGGTAGAGCCTCCCTCCGTGGCGGATGTAACTGATCTGGATGCTGTAACCCGTATCCATCTTATTCTGCTGGGAGCAGGCATTACCATAGTGGAAGGTCTCACAAATCTGGAACTCCTACCCCAGCCTAAGGTGAAAATTCTGGCTTTGCCCTTAAAAATAGTGGGAGGGGATGGCTGTCCTGTCCGCGCAGTAGCCCTAATAGAATGAAGACAAAATCAAGCATATTTGGTAAGCTCCCCCCAGAGGACTTAACTGTATCCAATGAAGATATTCGGATGCTGGAAAACAGGCCTGTTATTGTGGTATTAGATGATGATCCCACGGGTACCCAGACTGTGCATGATGTTCTGCTACTCACCAAATGGAGGGATGAGCAACTCCTAAAAGCTTTAGAGGAACCCATTTTCTATTTACTCACCAATTCAAGGAGTCTGGATGAGCAAGTAGCGTATGAACTTGTCTTTTCCTTATGTAAACGACTTCTTCACCTAGCTGAGATATCCGGTAAAAAGCTTCTATTTGTCAGCAGGTCTGACAGTACCTTAAGAGGACATTTCAAGGCAGAGCTGGCTGCTATGAAACAGGCAATTGAGCTACCGCAGGCTCTATCGGTCTTTGTTCCTGCATTTTTTGAGGGAGGTAGATTTACCATAGAGAACATCCACTATGTAGAAGAAGGCGAATCCCTAATTCCTGCTGCAAAAACGCCCTTTGCAAAGGATGCAACTTTTGGCTTCACTAATAGCGAGCTATATGCATACATCAAGGAAAAAGATGACAGGATCCTGAATGATGAGATATTTGATTTGTCCATCACCGAAATCAGGACATTACCGGTAGAGGATTTAGTTTCTAAGGTGGTCTCCCATTCTTCTAAGAAAGCCTTGATCATAAATGCAGCTTCTTATGCTGACCTCAGGAAATGTGCCCTTGTTCTCCACCGCTTGTATGCTGAAGACTACCCCTTCGTAATCAGATCAGCCGCCAGTCTGCTTCCTGCCCTGGTAGGTATAGACCCTATTCCTCTCATCGATTATCAGCAGAATGGGAAACATTCAAATGGAGGTCTGATAGTAGTAGGCTCGTACGTCCCTAAATCTACTGAACAGCTCAGCTATCTATTAGCGTCAAATCCAAATTTAGCAGCCGTAGAATTATCCGTAGACAGCTTACTTCTGGAGAAAGATTCATCACTTGTATCCGAACTGGTGGATCAACTCAATCAATTTTTATCAGAAGGTAAAGACTGCGTATTCTTTACCAGTAGAAAGTTGGTTTCTGGCAATAGCCCCGCTAAAAGTTTACAAATCGTCAATGCCGTTTCCAGAGCTGTGGTAGAAATCGTCGCTTCTACTTCTGTTTCTCCCTCATTTATCATTGCTAAGGGCGGAATTACTAGTAGCGATATAGCTACCAAAGCCCTGGATATTGAGGAGGCAACCGTTCTGGGTCAATTATTACCGGGTGTTCCAGTATGGCGACCCAGCCAATCAGCTCGATTTCCAGAGACTCCTTATGTAGTATTTCCAGGTAATGTAGGAACAAAGGAGTCCCTCCACTTAGCTTATCAAAAAGTAAGATCTCATGCGTAAATTTCCTGTCAGATTTCAACTGGTTCTCGCTACCTTTTCACTCACCCTCTTATTGTACATAGACAGGGTAGCTATTTCTGCTGCCAAGTCAGAAATAGGAACAGACCTGAGCCTGGATGATGCACAGCTAGGATGGGTCATGTCAGCCTTCGCATTAGGTTATGCCTTATTTCAGGTACCCTCGGGCATACTCAATGACAGACTAGGTCCCAGAAGAATTATCACGCTGATTGTATCCATATGGTCGCTTTTCACCTTCCTGACGGGTATGGTCAAAAACTTTGTTTCCCTCATTATCATCCGTTTTCTGTTTGGGGGTGGAGAAGCAGGTGCCTTTCCGGGTATTTCACGTGCTACCTTTTCATGGATCCCTCTGCAAGAAAGAGGCATAGTTACCGGAATCAACTTCTCAGGTTCACGTCTGGGCGCGGCCTTTGCCTTTCCCATGGTAACCTGGCTCATTCTCACTTTTGGTTGGCGATCCAGTTTTTACATACTGGGAGCGGTTGGGGTTATATGGGCAGTACTTTGGTATTTTTGGTTTAGAGACTTGCCAGAAGAACACCCTTCCGTTTCCCAAAATGAAAAAGACTTCATCCTGGCTCACAGACAGGAAAAAGCAGAGAGCCCAGGCAAACTATCTGTAGGCAGGATACTAGGCTCAAAAAATATGCTCCTCATGATGGGTCAGTATTTTGGCAGCAATTTCATCTTCTTTTTTTGCCTTACCTGGATGTTTCCCTATCTAAGAGAGAGATTTGAGGTAGATGCATATCAGGCCAGTGTGTATGCGATGTTCCCGCTGATATGTGGTGCCTTTGGAAATTGGTTCTCGGGTTGGCTGGTAGATTATATATACAAAAAAGGGCAGTGGAAATGGTCAAGAGCCATTCCAGCCATTATAGGATTCTCATTGGTAGGAATCGGAATTATCGGTATTCTCTCTGTTGAAGAGGTACTGTTAGCTGTGATTTTTCTTTCCCTGGCCGTGTTTGGAGCAGACATGACGCTAAGTCCTTCATGGTCCTTTTGTGTAGATGTAGGCAAGTCTCATGCAGGTACTGTTGCAGGTACCATGAACATGGCGGGAAACATTGGTTCTTTTATTACGGGCATTGCCTTTCCATACCTCATCATATGGACAGGGACCAGTGATACCTTCTTCATCATTTCTGGTATACTGGTTATTCTCTCCATTATAGCCTGGCTGAATGTAGATCCATCTAATCCCATAGAACATGAAAAAGCTTAGAGGCGTAGCAGTAGGAGCTGGTTATTTTAGTCACTTCCAGTATGAAGCATGGAACAGGATCC
>JBCDBC010000724.1:0-3774 GCA_039184535.1 Bacteroidota bacterium
CCAGAAATTCACAAAGCTCCTTAGTAGATCCGGCCTTCTCAGGAAAGGGCTTTCCACAGGCGATTTACCGCCTAAGGTGATGTGGTTTCCGCCTCCTGTACCTGTGTGCTTACCATCCAGCATAAACTTCTCCGCTCCCAGCTTGCACTTTCTGACCAACTCAAAAAGGGTGTCGTAATTCTTAACGATGGTTTGCCAATCTGAGGCCGGATGGATATTCACTTCTATCACGCCAGGATCGGGCGCAACCACCAGCTTGGTCATCCTGGCATCATAAGGGGCCTGATAGCCTTCCAAAATGATAGGCGTCTCTAACTCCTTAGCTACTTTCTCTATGCTTGCCAATAGGTCCAGGAACATCTCCATGGTTTCTACAGGCGGAAGGAAGATGTATAGTTTGCCCTCTCTTATCTCCGCACTCAGTGCCGTTTTGATGGTCTGTATGTAGTGGGTAGGTTGAAAAGACTCTTCTGTACTATCTGCAGAAAAGGTAGCAGGCAGTTCATGCTTTCCTCCTGCCCTTGTCCCAATGTTAGTTTTGACGACTTCCGGGCTTGTCAATTCTCCCTCCTGGTTCAGCGGACTTTCTTCCCTAAGGACTGGCTGCTGCTTGGGTGACATATAAGCCAATCTGTCTAAAGGAAGCCTCAGACCTATAGCAGAATCTCCTGGAATGAGGAAAAGCTCATTTCTGGAGAATTCCCAATAACAGCTGGCCCAGGTTTGCTGGGAATGGTCCCACTGAAGTGGCAGTACATAACCTACAGCATCAGAGATTCCTTCTTCCAGCAGCTCGGCCAACTTCTTTCTTTCCGGTTTATCTCCCGCAGGTACCTTGAGGGGATCTATATTCACGGGTAGATTACCTGCTTCCCACAAGAAGTAGAAGGCGTCCTCATAGGCAGCTTTTACGTTCTGCTCAGCCACGCCCAGATAGTAAGCCAGCTTCTTGAGGAAACTTTCAGCAATCTCAGGCTTAAGTCCATAATCTTTATGTGGATCTGCCCAAAGGGTGGGATCGCTCCATGCAGGAAGCCCATCTTTTCTCCAGTAAAGGGCGTACTGCCATCTGGGTAAGGGTTCTCCCGGATACCACTTTCCCTGCCCCATATGCACAAAGCCATTAGGCCCAAAGTGATCCTTCAGCTTCATGGCTAAATCAAAGGCTTTCTTCCGTTTATCCTCTCCATCAGCAGCTTCATTCCACTGCTCGGACTCCATATCTTCTGCGGATACAAAAGTGGGTTCTCCTCCCATGGTCAGTCTCACGTCACCATCCTCCAGCATCTGGTCAACCTGATCTCCTAACTGCAGGATGGTCTTCCACTGATTCTCAGTATAGGGTTTGGTTACTCGCGGCTGCTCCCAAATCCTTTCGACTACATTGTGGTAGGAAAAGCTTACCTGACAAGGTTCCGTCATCCCACTTACCGGAGCCGCACTGATGGGATCAGGTGTACATGCCAGTGGGATATGTCCTTCCCCGGCAAACAGACCAGAGGTAGCATCTAATCCTATCCACCCTGCTCCTGGCAGATAGACTTCCGCCCACGCATGTAGATCAGTAAAGTCTTCTTCCGGCCCTTCCGGTCCTTCCAGTGGCTTTTGGTCCGCCACTAACTGGACCAGGTACCCAGATACGAAACGAGCAGCTAATCCTAAATGCCGGAAAAGCTGTACCAAAACCCAGGCAGAATCTCTACAAGAACCTATGGCTCTTCCAAGCGTCTCTTCACAGGTTTGCACCCCTGGCTCCATCCTAATGGAATAGTTGACAGCCTGATTAATTTCCTGGTTGATCTTTACGAGATAGTCAACGGTGGCGGCAGGTTGAAATCCCTTGGCTTTAGCTACAAACTCCAGTAGCCTAGGCCCCGTCTCTGTTACTTCCAGATAAGGCGCCAGTTCTTTCTCCAATTGAGGGTCATACTGGAAAGGAATTTTCTCTGCATATTCTTCCAGGAAGAAATCAAAGGGGTTAATGGTGACCATGTCCACAATCACCTCTACCGCTATCTCAAAGGACTCCACTTTCTCAGGAAATACTATTCTGGCCTGATAATTCCCGAAGGGGTCCTGCTGCCAGTTAATAAAGTGATTCTTGGGAAAAACATTCAGGGAGTAGCCTCTAATGGGGTTCCTGGTATGGGGTGCAGGTCGCAACCTGATCACCTGTGGAGAAAGAGTTACCAGCCCGTCATAATGATATCCGGTATTGTGCTTAATGGCTACCTGAATGCCCATATCTCTTCAATTCAGTTTAGGCCGTAAAAATGAGAAAGTTTTATGGTATTCAGAAATTAGGAAGGAGGAAATGAAATGTTTTGATTGGACATTAGGTTCATTTCAAAAAGATGGAAAATATTAGTGGAATTATATGTTTTTTTCCACATATTTGTCCACGAAGGTATAACGCTCCATCCTACATGTCATGACTACGCAAAATGAGCTTTTTAACTCCTATGAGGTTCATCAGGGCCTTTTGGATGAGGTGTATACAAAATTCGATAATTCCTTCTCGGATTATACCCTAATTAAAGACCTCTTTCACTCACTCAGCACAAAGGATTTTCAGCAGCTTAATGAGTATGCGAAGCTGTCGTTCATGAATCAGGGCATCACCTATGCCGTCTATAATGATTCCAGTCAAGGGACAGAAAAGATCTTTCCTTTCGATCTTTTCCCTAGAGTCATCCATCAGGAAGAATGGGCTAAAATAGAACAAGGCCTTGTCCAACGTAACCTGGCCCTTAACCTATTCCTAAAGGACGTTTACAGTCATCAGCTGATTCTCAAGGATAAAGTCATCCCAGAAGTTCTGGTAAAATCCTCTCCTCACTACTGCGAGTTTATGCAGGCTTTCTCGCCAGTAGCAGATATATTCTGCCATATTTGTGGAACTGATCTCATTAGGCATAATGATGGCAACTTCTACGTGCTGGAAGACAACCTCAGATGCCCCTCTGGCGTGAGTTATGTGCTTTCTAACAGGGAGACCATGCGTAGGACGCTCTCAGACGTCTTCCGCACCATGTCCGTAGAAACAGTTAACCACTATCCGGCTATGCTGCTACAGATGTTACAGTCTGTTTCTCCTCAAACTGATGATGAGCCCTATTGTGTGCTACTTACCCCTGGCCAGTATAATTCTGCCTACTATGAGCACTCCTTTCTGGCTCAATACATGGGCATAGACCTGGTAGAAGGAAAAGACCTTTATGTAGAAAATGAAACAGTATATCTCAGAACCATTCGAGGACCTGTGAAGGTAGATGTCATCTACAGAAGAGTGGATGATGCCTTTATGGACCCGGATATATTTAGAGAAGATTCAGTACTAGGTGTACGAGGAATCATGAAAGCTTATCTGGCAGGAAATGTCACACTGGTGAACGCCCCCGGAACCGGTGTATCCGATGATAAAGCTATCTGCTCCTTCGTGCCAGATATGATCAGATATTACCTTAAACAGGAACCCATCATCCAAAATGTTCCTACTTACATCTGTGAGAAAAAAGAAGATCTCGCATATGTATTGGAACATCTGTCTGAACTGGTGGTCAAACCAGTGGATATGTCGGGCGGTTATGGAGTTATGGTGGGAGACCAGTTGAGTAAGGAAGAACTGTCGGAATTAGCGGATAAAATCAAAGCTAAGCCCAGAAACTTCATTGCTCAGCCCATCATGAGGCTATCTGTGCACAGCACCTATATTGAAGAAAACAAGAGTTTTAGGCCCAGACACATTGATTTACGAACCTATACCCTCTTGGG
>JBCDBC010000725.1:0-3766 GCA_039184535.1 Bacteroidota bacterium
CTTTTTGATAGACTTACTGAGAAGGGAAAAAAGAAGCTTATCATTCTCATTCATGTACTCACCACCATTTTATTTGGGGTGGTAGCAGTCTATTCTATTCCCTTCATCCAATTAGGGCTATTAGAAAATTCTCCAAGTATGGGGATTAAAATGGCCCTTCCGTTTGCCAGCATGTTATTGCTTGCTGCCACTATAGCTATTTTTTCACTCCTCGAATTGATTAACACCTTGAGAAACCCAACATCATGATATGGCTACTATTCATCGTCTTATTAGGATGCTTAATTCTCCGGGTTCCTATCGCCTTCTCTTTGGGAATGGCTTGTCTGGTGTATGTGTTAGTTAAGGGGATTTCGCCTGTGGTCATTCCCATGAAGATGTACTCCGGGATAGATGTATTTGTCTTGCTGAGCATTCCGGGTTTTATTCTTGCAGGCAACCTGATGAATCAGGGGGGGCTAACGGAAAAGATCATTGGCTTTTGTAATAAGCTACTAGGGCATATTCGTGGAGGTTTAGCCCTAGCTAATATTGGGGCTTCTATGCTATTCGCCGGTATTACAGGGACGGCAGTTTCTGATACAGCTAGTATAGGTTCCGTGATGATTCCAGCCATGAAAAAGGAAGGCTATGATGAGGCTTATGCATGTGCCGTAACAGCTGCTTCCTCTACGGTAGGGCCTATCATCCCGCCCAGTGTACCTATCATCATTGCTGCCACTCTTTGTGGACTTTCTGTAGGGAAGTTATTCCTCGCAGGTGCTCTCCCAGGTATTTTGTTGGGCTTTGGTCTTATGATTACTGCCTACATCATCGCCAGGAAAAATGGTCAGCCTAAACAGCATAAGAGTAGCTTTTCTGAAATTATCAAAGGATTCTTTGACACTTTTTGGGCACTATTGATGGTTGGAATCATTCTCTTTGGGATTATTGGTGGTGTGTTTACCCCTACAGAAGCTTCTATCATAGCGGTAATTTATGCCTTGGCTATTGGAGTATGGATCTATAAACAACTGGACCTAAGGAGGATTAGGGAGGTAATTCTTTCTTCCATGCGTACCTCTGCTTCACTCATGGTCTTAATAGGGTTTGCCAATCTGTTTGGGTGGATACTCATTACGGAAAGAGTACCTCAATTCCTGGCAGACCACATCCTTTCAATCAGTACCAATAAGTATGTCGTGCTCCTGATGATAAATGTGATCTTGATATTGGTAGGGACATTTATGGAAACCATAGCAGCACTGCTAATTCTTTTCCCTGTTTTACTGAAAGTAGCGATCACGGTAGGAATTGACCCTATTCACTTTTCCATTATCGCGGTATTAAATTTAATCATCGGACTTACTACACCCCCTATAGGCGTGTGCTTATTTGTAGCTTCCAGCATAGGGAATACTTCCATAGAAAGAGTGAGCAAATCCATTCTGCCTTTTCTTTTGGTCAGTTTGTTCGTGCTTATGTTGGTAAGCCTCTTCCCGGGACTTGCCTTGTTCTTGCCTAATCTGCTAATGAGTTAGCGGTATTACTTTTTACCGAGAGTTCTCTCTTTCTGTTTTTCTGTTAAACCGTGTTGGTAGAAAAATTCAGGTCTATAAGAATAGAAATTTGAGTGGTTCTTCATCTCCGGGTCATGGAAGTCTAGACTCAGATCACAATCAAATCTTAATAGCAGAGAACAAGGTTTTCCTTTGCTTCCTGCACTAGTTACATGCGCCAAGCCCCAACTGATGCCTTTCCCATAAGAGGTGTTAGTAAAAGCGTCCGGGACATAAGGCCCTGCTGCGATAGGCATAACGGCAGATATGGAAGCAACATGAAAGTTAACACCATCCTCTGCATACTGAATAGTAAAGTGCTCATTCCCATCCTTGATAACTAGGGCAGCAATTCCCTCTTTAAAGGGAAATAAAGTGGTCTCGTGTCCGGATGCCAGGACTGGATTTAATGGATGCTTGTTAAAAGGGCCGAGCGGATCTTCAGCCATGGCTAAACCCTGCATGCGCACCAGCCTGGGATCTCCATCAAAATCTGATTTATAGTATAGGTAAATCTTGTCCTTGTATACCAGAGGATATGGGTCATGGATAGAGTACTGATCCCAACTTCCATTCTCTCCATTAGGAATGACTATTTGATGTGTGGGCGTCCAGGGCCCATTAGGAGAATCAGCATAAGAAACGGTTACTGGACAGTCATCCCCACGCTTTCCACTGGTTTCCATGAATCCCTGGTAGTACAAATAGTATTTGTCCTTCCACACCAAAATATCTGCTGTGGAGACAGACCGCCAGCCCACATTGGGTTTAGCCGGCCTGGGGATAGCTACCCCCTGTTCTTCCCAATGAACCCCATCCTCACTAGTGGCATACCAGATTTCTGCTAAGTCCCAGTCTCTGGAAGGAATGGTATCATTGCTATTATCGGCTCCTTGTGGTGGGGTAGGGGTATTTCGGTAGGTGTACCATACATAGTATTTTCCATTGGCAAAAATCACTTTTGATGGATCCCTTCTACTTACGGTTCCATCAAAGTCGTGATAGTCAAACCCTTTCAACTCGGTATACTTGAATTGAGAATACAACTCATTGTCTTCTGGCCGTGCAGCTGGATACGTATAGTTCCTCGCCAGTGCTGCACTCAAGGGCCTGTCAGGTTTTTCTTTAGGGAGTACAAATGGAAATGCCTCATTTGGAGAAGAAGGTAAATTCTTCGAAGGCTCCTGACAAGAGATAAGTGAGACGCACAACAGAAAAGAAGTGTACTGAATTAAGCCTCTAAGAGTTAATGGTGCCATCATGACTTAAAGAAATCTGTATGGTTAAAAGTACTAGTGATGAAATTATCCTTTGTTCTCCTTTAAGTTAGAGAAGGAAGTGATGGAAATCTCCCAAATTCAAGGATGTTCAGTTTTTGTGGAGTAAATGGATCAGGGAAGTCCCGTTTTTCAACTTACCTTTTTGAAAAGCTGTGAGAATAGAACATTTGATTATGTGCAAAGTAATGAAGAACATTCTACTCATTTTTCTTGGTTGTTTTCAGCTCCCTTTACTGGCGCAGGTAACGGTAGATATTAATGTCAATGTGTCCCATATCGTAGGAGGTATTGATAGTTTCGATCGGAAGAAACTAGTCAAAATCCATGCAGATGCTACTGAGAGTGATTGGACATTGGGCAATAATTTTGGGGACTTTCGGGACTTAAGAAATGATTTTCTCAATGGACTGGATGTGTATTTGGGAAGAAACACTGGTCCTATAAGTTGGTATGTGAATCAAATAGCTGAAGATCCTAATAGACCTGGTTATGCAGACCCTATAGATATTTCTAATAAAGGCCATGCTGTTCGAAATTCTTATCGTAATCGCACGGGAATTCATGCTTATGAGGCGAGAAATGAACTTGTTATAGCAGCTCAACAAAAACCTTTTTTTCCAGATGGAACCAAAACATCCCAAGGTTGGGCCTTTACTAATGGTACAGCAGTTGGAGAGTTTATGGGAAGATTTGTGAACACATTCCACGGAGGTGAGGGGCAGCCCAAACCCACCTATATAGAAATAATGAATGAGCCGTTATATGAGTTTGTAACAGTGGGAGATAAAACCCCTGCTGAAGTTTTTTCTTTTCATAATGAAGTGGCAGATGCCCTGCGCTTACAGGTTCCTAACATACCTATAGGCGGATATGTAGCGGCCTTCCCCAATTTCGAAGAAAATAACTTTAAGCGTTGGGAAGACAGGATGAAGTTATTTATGGATATGC
>JBCDBC010000726.1:0-3765 GCA_039184535.1 Bacteroidota bacterium
ATTACTATCATTTTCAATAGCAATATTACCAAATACTACTTTCATGAACCCAACAACCTTATCTACAAGTAGACAGGCAAGTAATCATGCTTCTGCCCTTACAATTCCCGTAACCATAGCACGTGGAGACGGAATAGGGGGAGAAATTATGGATGCTACCCTAAAGATTCTTGAGGCAGCAGGGGCTCCCTTAGCGTACCAAGAGATCAAGATTGGGAAGGAAGTTTACTTAGAAGGTCATAAATCCGGTATTAGTCCGGAAGCCTGGGATGTATTAAGGGGGAATAGTTCCTTTCTGAAAGGGCCTATCACCACACCTCAGGGAAGTGGATACAAAAGTCTAAATGTAACCATCAGGAAAACCTTAGGATTGTTCGCCAATGTTAGGCCATGCAAGTCCTATATGCCCTTTGTCCATTCTCACTTTCCTAGCATGGACCTAGTGATAATCAGGGAAAATGAGGAAGACTTGTATGCAGGGATAGAGCACCAGCAAACTCCAGAAGTGGTGCAATGTCTCAAGCTGGTTTCCAGACCTGGATGTGAGAGAATCATTAGATACGCATTTGAGTATGCCAGAGCCTATGGTAGAAAGAAGGTTACCTGCATGAGCAAAGACAACATCATGAAGCATACTGATGGCCTTTTCCATTCAGTATTTGATGAGGTGGCCAGAGAGTATCCGGAAATAGACCATGATCACCAGATTATAGATATAGGCGCGGCTTTACTTGCTGATAAGCCGGAAAGATTTGATGTAGTAGTAACCCTCAACCTGTATGGGGATATCATCTCAGACATCAGTGCGCAGGTAGCAGGTTCTGTAGGACTAGGTGGTTCAGCTAATATAGGAGAAAAAGTATCCATGTTTGAAGCTATTCATGGTTCTGCTCCAGACATAGCCGGAAAGGACATAGCTAATCCTTCTGGATTAATCCATGCTGCTTGTATGATGCTGAATCATGTGGGACAAGCTGAAAAAGCTGCTTTGATCCAAAACGCCTTATTAACTACACTGGAAGATGGTGTACATACGCCGGACTTATTTAATCCAGCTTTCAGTAGACGGAAAGTAGGTACTCAGGCATTTGCTGCCAATCTGATTTCGAGATTAGGAGAGCAACCTAAAAAATTGAAGGCCCAGGATGTAAATACCCACAGACCACCAGTAGTCATTCCTGCTAACGAAACCATTTCCAAGACTAAGCTGGAGAAAGAGCTGGTAGGAGTAGATATATTTCTGGATTGGGATGAAGAAGGAAGAGATCCAGAAGTGATTGGAAATAAGTTAATAGCATTATCAGGTCCCGAGTTTAAGCTTAAAATGATCACTAACCGAGGAGTAAAAGTATTTCCAAACGGATTTCCAGAGACTTTCTGTACAGATCACTGGCGATGCAGATTTGTCTCTAGAGATTCTTTTCTCAATCCAGAAGGAAATTCTATGCCTATAAGTATGAAGGTATCCTACCATGAAGTGCTTACACTCATGAACCGCTTGACTGAAGCAGGCTTGAACTTTATTAAAATAGAGAACCTCTATGAGATAGACGGAAAAAGAGCTTATTCTCTAGGCCAAGGAGAATAAATTACCCTACTTGTGAGAATGAGGGCGTCTCCAAATGTGGGGATGTCCTTTTACATTTTCCTTTCAAGATATAAGTGTGAAATTACTCAAGAAGCTAAATCTTGGATTAGCTGCAACATTCAGTTAATTTTTTCAGTAAATTTGAGTAATATTCAATATTTCACCTTATACCTAAACTATGTTACAACGGAAATTTGATGAAGTAGTAAAGTCGCACTTCCCTAACGCAATGGATGCAAAGGATACTTCTATCCATTATCTGGGAAAACTGGTAAATGAGCACGGTCTTGATGTTTCCAAGATGTTGATGGCTACTTCTGTTTGTTCTGATGATATTAATGTTCCCTCCACTACTTTCTTTAACGTACTGTTTGGCCCCTTTGTCATGGGAGGTCTGGGTGGTATTCCTTTCGTGGGTGAAACGGGTATGACCGCATTTGCACACCACATCCCTGATGAGGGTTCTGCATTTATTTTCTATGGTCCACATATTGGAGTTACGCTGGAAGGAGAGCTTGGAAGAATGTACAGACCCCGAATGGAAGAACCTGGCAATTCCTGTGGAGCGCTAATGTTGGCTTTAGACAGATTCCAAAAGGATGCTTCCTATAAGCCCGTTATGAGAGATGATGACTATCAGCAAATGAGTCTGGAAAGAACTCTTCTTCCTAAAAGAGATGAAATCGTAAGTGATGAAAATCCTGCAAAGAGAATTACAGAAGAGACTTATGTAGCAATTGATAAAAAAATCCACGAGTATGTTGAAAAGTGCAAGGGAGAATTCCATGCGGATAAGGTAGTTCTCCTAGGAGGAATTATCATTAACACGGACTACGGGCTAGATGACTACTTCGATGCAAGAAACTTTGAGGTGATTAATTTGAATTAATCCATTCCCACTCGTATGGAAATGTTTTTAAGAGAATCTCTTCTACATCAGTATGAAGAGATTCTCTCTTTAGTAAAAGATCTGCCAAAAGAATTTGTCCTGACACAGCATATTCCTGAAAAGTGGTCCATACACCAGCATCTGGCACATTTAGGGAGATATCAGGAAGTATTCCTTAAGCGAATGGAAAAAATACTATTAGAAGATACCCCAGACGTAGGGAGATACTCCTCAGAGAATGATCCGGGTTTTCAAAATTGGGTGGATCTCCCTACACAGGAGATTATCAGTAAAACTCAAGCCTTCAGAAAAGAATTCTCACGGCAGCTCATCTCTCTTTCTCCGGAAACTTTACTGAGGGCTGGAACCCATCCTGTATTTGGGATTATGAAGCTGGAAGAGTGGCTACACTTTTTCATCTTACATGAGAAACATCATATTTATACTATATTCAGGCTGATAATGCGGTTCAGGTAAAAGGATTACATTTTTAGTGAACTATGGAGTGATTTGTTCCCATCACTATACTTCCCGGCGTAGGGATGCTCATTCTCTCTACTACTTCTCAGATGATGGCGGTAAGCTCAGAAATAGAGAGTTATCTGTCTAAGCCCTGTTCAGAGTTTGAGCATATGATTTCTGATAAGAAGATCCATCAGTTAAGAAGACTGACCTGGTCTACTGGTCTACTGCCCTACTCTATAGTTCTGCAGCTCTATTGGTTTTGTCAGGCTTGCTGGGGGCTGTGCTACATGAAACTTCTATTATGGCTCTGCCGGAATCATTCTATATTTGGCAGCTGTATTGGTCTTCATTGCATTAGCCATCCTGATAAATTACGGCTTTCACACCATTAATATCAGAACACTTCAACATGAGCATTCTCATGAGAATAGAATAGCAGCCAGTCTTCATCTAAAAAAGAAGCATAGGTGATAGATACTTCCGGCGTTTGGATGGTTTCAAGCACTTTCCCCTTGAGATCCAATATCATCATTTTCCCTATCTCAGTGGTAATCAGCATTCTATTCCCATCATTAGAAAAGGTACTGTAGTAGGTATTCTCAGCTATCTCCTTAAAAATAGTAGGTTCCCACTATGGAAAAGTTGGCATGAGGATAAATGAATATCTCATTACGATAACCCCCAAGTTTATACTTTCTTAAGATATTTTCTATGGTGTTAAAGCTCTAACCATCTTATATTTGGAGGTGGTTTATGACTAACAGATATAGTCGATTAATCCATAGTCCTTACGGAATTCTCCTTGACTTAATTGGGCAGTTAA
>JBCDBC010000727.1:0-3762 GCA_039184535.1 Bacteroidota bacterium
ACTTGTAAATATAGCATTTTACAAGCTTTAGTGTCAGTGGATGTATGTACAAGTATAAGATCCATTCATATATCAGAGAGATGAGTGCAGATTTTCAGCAGCTCGCCTGGGGATGGATCATTTTGGAACTGGACATGAGTAGAGAAGAGGTCTTGAGGAGGATGCTGGTGAAGGTGGAAGAGCCTGACCATATGGGATTCTCAAATGATGAACTCGCACTTATTTGTATGGTTCTAAACAGAATTAGACCCTACAAACACAGACTACAGGTTTCAGACTTTTTTCAGCCATCACCTTAATCCCTTTAGGCATGAATCTTAATGGTATCCATTACAGAATTAACTATACCAAAGAATGCTTTTACAGCATTGATTTTGATAACCAGATCATAGAAGTGGTGTATGATCTGGATGAAGCTTACCGGGCTATCAAAAGGATTAAGTTTGAAACCAAACTAGCCAGAGAATTGACACATACCCTTTATGAAATAGATGCGGAGGTGTACTCGGCAGCTAAAAACTATATCCATCGCATGCAGCATGTAAAACTGGATTCACTCAATAATGGATAGTCTGAAAAGTGGAAATAATGTGGAAAACCAAAGGTGCTATAGGCTCATTTACATTTATTGATATTTTCATAACATTCGATTAACCTATCTATGCTATTTCATGGTTATTAACCTGTGGGTCAATTAGCATGGAAAAGAAGATTACCTATAATCACCTGGATGCGCTCTTTAAGCATTCATATGAAATGAAGGTGGCTGCAGACTCCAAAATAGTCATCTTTAGTGATCTTCATATGGGAGATGGAAGTAGCACAGATGATTATGCGCCTAACGCAAATACTTTTCATCAGATCCTTTCTCACTACTACAAAAAAAACTTCTCCCTGATTTTGAATGGAGACGTAGAGGAACTACAGCGATTTAAGCTGAGTGCTATTACTCATAAGTGGAGGGAAACCTATAAGTTGTTCGATAAATTTGCGTCTGCATCCAGGTTCTTCAAAACTGTGGGGAACCATGATATGGCGCTAAGGTTAGACACTAGCCCAAGCTCAGATTATATTCTTTATGAAACCCTGAAACTAAAGTTTAAGAAGAATCATTTTTTTGTGTTCCATGGGCATCAAGCTTCCAAAAAGTATCAGAAGAGTAATGACCTGATAGGTTTTACCCTGAAGTATGTGGCTAATCCATTGAGGATAAAAAACTATTCTGTTTCCCATAGTAGCAAGAAACAGTATGCCATAGAGAAAAAGGCCTATGAGTACTCCCGCTTAAGGAAAATAGCTTCTATCATTGGGCATACACATCGCCCCCTCTTTGAATCCCCTATGTCCAGGATTGAAAGGTTGAAATATGAGATAGAGAACCTCTGCAGGGTATATGTGGAAAGTGGAGAGAAGATCAGGCAAAAAATTTCAGAGGAGATAGAAACCAAGAAAAATAAACTCACCAAGTACACTGCTAAAGAGCTGCTGGATGAACGGAAGAAGGATACTGCCATCTATAATGAAGCGGCTCTTCAAGTGCCTTGTCTGTTTAACTCAGGCTGCGTAATAGGAAAAAGAGGAATCACCGCTATAGAAATTCTTGAAGGCAAAATCTCTCTGGTTCATTGGTTTGACGATAAAATGGAGCGTAAGTACATCCACCTAAATGGAAACAAACCTAAACAAATGGGAAAAGAGAAACTGTATAAAATGAGGTTGAATTCTGAGAGCTTGAGCTACATTTTCGGGAGAATTTCCCTACTCAGTTAGAGTATCTCCATTCTGGAAATAATAGGGAAGTGGTCACTGTATCCTTTCCCTCTCTCCACAGAATATGCAATGGGTCTGCCTTTCCCGGAGGTCATGATGCCTGGCTGAAAAATCTCTACTGAGTCCAGGTTCATTTTTAACCCATTGACTCCGTAGTATAAGCCTTTAGAAATGATAAAGTGATCTAAGGTCAGGAGGGTATTGATAGCCTTAGAATAAAAGAATGTTCCCAAGTCTGGCTTCCCTAGCTGGGACCACATGCAGTTGAATAAGAATGCCTGTTTTTGGCGGTAGCTTTCTAAAGGAGGGATAATTTTATCTTCACCTGCAAGATTTTTAAAATCTTCTTCCAGATTATCAGTTCCATTGGAAGCCTGTAGTGTATCCATGAGACTCCGGTTGAAGGGTTCATCATTAAAGTCCCCCATGACTAGCACATTTTTATTCCACTTATTATTGATAAGCCTGAGGGTATCCAGGTTATCAGGTAGATGGATGTATTGAGAAGAGCTAAACTTAAGTACCTTATCAATGAGGGTCCCGCAATGACTTGCGAGGGTAATCCTGAATGGCTCTGATTCATATTGTCCAATATTTCTTGAAGGCCAGTGGTTTACCAGGACAGTTATATCTGCTCCATTCTCCCTTATGCGCAAGGGAACTTCAAAAATATCCCTGGTAGGATATCTGAGGTGTACCAGGTGGCCTGTAGGTTCTCCTATTAGCTCAAATTTTTTGCTGGAATAGATGAGAGATACATCTATGGCTCTTATATCATTGCTTTCTTGGTGAGCTATTTCGTAATCATCCCTGCCTAGCTTTTGGACTAGTGCCTCAACCACCTCTTTATTCTCAACTTCACAAATTCCCAATAGATCAGGCTTTTCTCCCTCATGCATGAGATTAATGATCTCAGTTAGGTTATCCAGTTTTTGCTGGAAGGAGGAGTCATTCCACCCATTAGATTCCATATAACCAGCCTCTCGAGCCATCTCTCTGACTGCACCATTGGAGGGGACAGGAGCATAGAGATTTTGCAGGTTCCAGAAAGCTATGTTCAGTGAGCTCATAAGAAGTTAGGGACATTACAATTAGAGGGAGTAGGGGTATGGACTTGGCTAAGTACCTGAATAGAATGTTTGAGATAGGGAAAGATAGCTGTTTTGTGGCAACTTAACTACCAATTTGTCCAGAGCTGCCTCTAATTATGCTTCAGGTGTTTTTCCATAAAGCTCGCATTAAGACTGTATTTATCCCCTCCCTCAGATCATTTTTTTGGTAATTTGGCACAATGAAACATATTTTCTTTGATTGTGATGGAGTGCTGGTGGACTCTGAAATTATAGCCAATAGAGTTTGGATAGCCAGACTGGAACGTATGGGACTTTCCATGACGGAGAAGCATTTCATTCAGACCTATGCAGGGAAGCGCGAAGAAGAGGTCAGAGCCCAAATCAGTTCAGAGTATGGATTGACCTTTGAGGAAGACTTCCTTGAGAATATTCTCAAGGAACTGGACGAGCGAATTCATGCAGAACTGGAAGCGGTAAGAGGGATGAAGGAACTAGTCTCTGGGATCTCGATAAAAATGTCAGTGGTTTCCAACAGCAGCCAGTATCAGGCTAACAGGTCTCTCAATATTACCGGAATGTGGGAACTTTTTGAGGGTAGATGTTATACCTCAGACATGGTTACCCGCCCAAAACCTGCCCCAGATGTCTATCTCCACGCCGTAGACCAAACTCAACAGGCAAAAGAAGGTTCTATAGTAGTAGAGGATAGTCCTACGGGAGTAGAGGCAGCTAAATCCGCTGGGTTAAGGGTCATAGGATTTTTAGGGGCTTCCCATATTATGGAGGGCCATTATGACAAGCTAAATGCTGCTGGCGCAGACTGGATAGCAAAAGATGCAATGGAACTGAAAACTATTCTCACAGAATTAGGATTCTATAAGTAAAGAAGCCAACTTTTTTATTCTATGTCAGATTATAA
>JBCDBC010000728.1:0-3761 GCA_039184535.1 Bacteroidota bacterium
CTGTAAGGACCCCTACATAGTAGTTGAATGTAAAAAGGAGAACATCTCTGATCGGGTATTTGATGAAGCTGTGGATCAGGGGTTTTCGTACGCAGCAGTGACCAACGCTCAATTTGTATGGGCTACTTCAGGGGACAGGGATGCTTACTACGAGGTTTATGACCAGCTCATCAATGAAAGGGAGAAAAACCAACTTGACAGAATTCCCAGATATGAGGAAGAAAATAATTTCTTTTACAAGCTCAGAAGGAGGTTTGGGAAGTGGTTCCGCCATCCTGTTCTTTCAGACACCTTACTTTACGGTCTTGTCATCAGCATAAGTACTGTAGGACTCAGCCAGATAGCTGTGGTTTACCACGATACTGTCATGGAGCAGCTATATGCAAACTTCCCAAATCAGGACCTAGATCACAAAGTTATCTTCCAGGCCATCTCTGTCATTGCCACTGTGATCAGTCTGTTTTTTGGGATGATGTTTATGCGGAGCCATAAGCTCTTCCAGGTGAGAGGGAACAAAAAAAGACTGAGCTATACCATTATTGGGATCCTCTTATTTGCTCCAGTATGGTTTGTCAGTGAACGACTATTGAAGGATACATGGTGGAAGGAATACAGCTATTCCAGTAGAGATTTTCCTATCCTTACCTATCTATGGCCTTATATTCAATCTATCCCCTTTATTTTAATCGCTATTTATGTGCTCATATGGCTCTTAAAATGGACTAGAAGAAATTATATCCAGCAAGATTAATTGGCTTACAAATATTTTTTTTGATCTGCTATAGACCTTTTCCCTTTCAAGTACATTAAAGACAGAAGCACGGAAAAAAGGAAACTTCCTCTACAAACTATCCTTGGGAGCAGGAGCTTGCCGGAGATCATTCACAAACTATACGTACAACTCAGCCCTTATGCTCAACTGAGTGAGACAAGTCGTCTCTACCATATTCTGAAAAGCTACTGCTTTAACATACAGTAAAGCTATACAAGAATCCCTAATTCTGACTTATGTCAGGTTAATAGCCTGTGTGAGAAATTCTCATGCAGGTTTTTTTATTTTCTATCTTGCACTAAAATTGCTACGTAAGCCCTTTCATGATGGTAGACAAACTTCTAGCCTCCTTGCCTGAGAACCCCAGCCTGTTAGCTGTTCCTGTAAATTCTCATTCCCAAAGAGATCAGGTTTTACAGGAACTGACCCGTAAATCTGAAGACCTACAGCATATCGTTTGGGATTTTCGTATACACCCCTCTCCTATTCTGAAAGAACAGTTAGCGGCTTTTTTGGAAGAGGTAGAAGAAGATTTTTGGGTAAATTCCTCTTCTGCTATGCTTCACCTGATCAATATGGAGAGTGCCTTTTTCAAGGAAATCACGGAAGACCAGCCATCACTATGGGAACAGCAATCAGAAGGCTGGCCAAATTTTCTTTCTATACTTCCCTGCACAGTCTGCCTTTGGGCATACCATGAGAGTATTAGGACCCTATCTCAGGCACCCAAAGCCATAGCAGATGCTATTATTTTAATAGAGGAAGCTTCTCCATTTTCTCTGGCAGAGGATGAAGGCTACATTAAAGCAGAGAAAGATATAGAGGCTAGTGAAGCCAAGGAGGAAGTAGCCCTCAAACAGCACGAAGCAGGTATTCTATGCAGTCAAGCCAGAGAATGGCAAAGATCGCTAATTCATTATGTGCAATCCTCTGCATTGTGGGAAGAGTTAGAAGATCCACAGGTATGCAGAGCATATAATAATATAGCCTCTGTTTATCACCTTTTCGGGGATCTGGAAACGGCAGCTTCTTATTATGAAAAGACCCTGGAAATAGAGATTACGGTGAATAACCAGGTGTCCCATGCCAGGGCAGAAGCGCAAATGGGTCATCTCCTATCAGAAACTGACTCAGAAGAGGCCATGAACCATTACTCTGAAGCGATCAAGCTGTTTGAAGAAGTGGCAGAAGAAGAGCTGCAAGCAGAGGATTACCTGGAACTAGCTAACATCCAGATTTACATTTCTGAATTTGATGAAGCCATAAACTACCTGAGAACAGCTACCAGCAAGTTTACGGCAGATGATAATAAGCAAGGCCTGATTACTTCCCTACAGAAACTGGCCAGTATTTATGAATACAAAGGAAGGCTGGCCCTGGCTACCAAATGCTTTAAGAATATTGCCATTCTAATGGAGAATATTAATGAAGAAGAAGGAGAAATGCGTTATGGGCATGAAACCCTGGCTAATGCTTTCCAGCAGGTAGCTTCCTTGGAACTCAAACAAAAGAATCTGGACCCAGAAATAGAAGCCCTGGAAAAGGCCCTGAGCTATGCAGAAGAAGTAGATAGTCCGTTCCTACTGGCCTCTGTAGAAGATTCTCTATCCAGTGCCAAAAAGAAAAAAGAAAAAGGCTCCTCCTTTTTTGGATCCATGTTCAGCAAAAAATCCTGATGAAAAGGCCATCAGATGTAAACACTCATACCTTGCGTCAATGGGAAGGCCTTCAAAGCCTCATTTCTTCTCATAAAAATGAGAACGCCCTAAACATCATTCTGGCTACAGAAACACCTCCTACAGGGAAAGCTTCTTTCTCAAGTTTCATGAAGCGCTTCTCTTCCTATCAGTTCCAACAGGTTCAGACTAGGATTCCCACGGAGGCTGGCCTCAAACAACACCTTCAGGCACTATCTAAAACATATAAATCCTCTGAAAATAGAACGCTCATTAGGCACTTACTCTATCCGGAGTCTGCTCTTCTGCAACTGTATATGGATGGGGAGGCAGAGATTTTTGATTTACTAGACCATTACCAGGTATGGAGAACCCACGGAAATAGTATCAACATCCAATGGACTGATTTCCTTGGATTGAGTTTAATGGCAGAATACCCTTCTCCTACCGAAGAACCGGTTCATATTTTCACCTTCTTTGATAGCCAGCTAGCTGAAGAATCCAGTCCTGAGATAGACTATTCACATCTCGAACTATTAGTTAAAGAACGGGAGATTAATGCTGAAGACTCCCATACCTACTTTTCTCTACTTGCCTCATTGACGGGATTAAGTCCCAATACAGTAAAAGCGCTACCTCAACTCCTGGATGAGAAGCGGCTCTCCCCTGAACAGCTTCTGTTTTTAAATGGGGAATTAGCCTTCAGATTTGGGGAACTAGAAGCTGCTTTTGAAAAACTAAGCCAACTAGGTCCAGGGCACAACTTTTCTGTAGAACAGCTTAGACTTATCTGGCGCAGGCAGGCTCGCTGCCTGGTAGAATCCCAGGAGTATGCTCAAGCCGTTTCTGTCATTCAGAAAATGGGAAGCTCCTATGTAAACAAAGAGCTATTTCAGGAAGCGGGAAAGATGTTCAACCACTGGGGACAGGTACTCCTAACAAAAGAAGCTCTTCACGAAAGTGCTACCCTTTTTGAGGAAGGCTTATCAAGTTTAGCCTATGATCTATTACCAAAGTTAGAGTTGGAGATACACCGGCAGCTGATATTAGCCTACAAAGAAGATCAGGAAAAGCAGGAGTATCATGAACAAATGGCTCTTCAGCTCTCTCAGCAACATAATCTACCATTTACCAGCAAGGGGTTAAATCCGAGTCCAAAAGTTCGAGGAGTACAAACGGAAAAAAAGGAGGAAGTAAAGTTGGGGAGAAGAGGTTTCCTGGGCGGCGTTCAAGCCCTGGCCAAGACGGTGCTAAAACTGGGCAACCATGGCACTAAGAAATGGGCAATGAGTGGACTAGGTGTGGTCGCTGCC